>NZ_JBXWSM010000030.1:0-47090 GCF_059613405.1 Ruegeria sp. BHSA118 | reverse complement strand
CGATGGTGGCGGGCGGCGTGTGCCGTTCGCCATCCGAAACCGGCCTGCCCAAATTTTCGTGCATCCGACCGGATAGAGCCCATGGCAGTCATTGCCTTTTTTCGCTGCGAGCGCTCGCAGCAGGAAAATCGCTGCAGTAGCGCGATCACGGACGCCGCTTTGCGGCGGGAAAACCGGCCATTGATGTTCGGCGCAGCGAAGACGGACAAGCCAATTCACAGGTCGCGGGACAAAGTCTGAATTCGCTGCGGTTGCTCGAACGACGGCTGCTGACGGATCGCGACGGCGCCCCCCCCGCAGGTCGGGCGGGAAAGGGACTTTCAATGCAATTGCAAACTTCTTTACTACTCGTCGCCAAAGGGGACCAACGTACATCTATCACCGATGGGTAATAATTCCGGCTTTCAAAATGTGGATCTGGGTGCAGCATTCCTTGACCAAAAAAATCATTTTAGTCGCTCAAAAAAACTCTCAAACTCCGCGTCCGAGATTGTTGCGCACTCGTATGGGCCTGGAAATTGCTCCTCTTCAACAGATGCCCTGAACGCTGAAAGTGCAACTCGGCGTTGGTGTTTTATCTGTTCATATAGCGAATTGAGATCACCAAAGGCGCGTGCGTGGCGCGGGCTTTCGGGTTGCTCTCCGCATATGTCATTTTGAAAAAGGTAGATGATGTCTGCGACGGGACCCGAACCGAGCGATGACGTTATCAGAGATGTGCGGGCGGAAATCTCAGCCATTACTCTGCCACAAATAACTTCAGCCTCTACCGAAAAGGCTCCGGCATCTTCCATTGTGCGAAACGCATTCCAAAGCGCGATAGCCTCTTTTGCAGTCTTACCAACGGCGCGCAGGCCGCCCCGCCAAGTGGATTTGCGAGGAACCAGGCCAAGATGACACATCACGGGGATATCTTCGCGCGCTAAAAGTTCAACAATGTGCGGCCCTCTTGCCGTGTAGATGCTGTCGGCACCATCCTTCATGGCCGCAAACGCGGCGGTCAGCACGTCACTTTCGGTTGCAAAGTCCGGGAGACCGAGTGCAGCTGTGAAGAACAATTCAGGCGCGCCTAGACGCACGGCAGACGTGTTCTGGGCATTGCCCATGATCAAGTCAATTCCGGCATCCTGTGCTGCGGCTGCCTCTTCGATTGTATTGGCTGTTGTCTGCACCAGCTTGCGAATGCCCTTCAAAGCACGCAGGTCTGATGCCGTGTAGTTTCTAAGTGAGAACTTCGCGTCCCAGTCATAGATCCGTTTCATGGCATCACCCAATATCGATGAAGACATCTCCGCCTTCGACTTTCACCGGGTAAGTTTTCAGATTCACACAGACCGGTGAGCGCTTTGCCTCGCCGGTGCGATAATCGAATTGGCCGTTGTGCATGGGGCATTCGATCAGATGATCGATCACCAGACCGTCTTCCAGATGCACTTCTTCATGGGTGCACAAGCCGTCGGTGCAGAAAAATTCGTCTTCGGGGCTTCGGTAGATGGCAAAGGTACGATCGCCATTGTCGTAACGGACTAGATCTTCGGTTTCGATGTCATCGCAAGCGCAGGCGCGGGTCCAGTTCGTCATGGGCTTTCCTGTATTCAGGGGAGTGGGTCACTCGGCCGCTATGGCTGTTGGTCGAGTGTATTCTGGGCTGGGGTTAGCGTCCTTGGGCAGCAACGGCTTGCGGTCGACAAAGTAGAACGGATCGCGCCGCTGGATCAGAATGGCTGGGAGCATTTCGCGAAACGCGGTCAGTGTTCCCGCGTACGCTGGTGGGCAATCGCCTTTGATTTCTTCGTGCAAGGCCGGGAGATTGTAGAATGGAACCATGGGAAACATGTGGTGTTCGACATGGTAGTTCATGTTCGAATATACGAAGCGGAAGAACCGGTTCATGTAGACGGTTCGCGAGTTCAATCGGTGATCCGGGACGTCTTCTGCCAGCCCGGCATGCTGCAGTGATGCAAGCAAGTGATGCAGCCACGAACCATAAAACGTCGGTCCGCCGATCAGCACAATGGGCAGCCATGATTGCAGCACTATTGCCAAAGCAAATGTCATTGCGAAGATTGCGAGATGAACACGCGACGCCAAGAACGCCTTAGAACGGTCGGCTTCGATGAGGAAGGTTTTCTGATCTTTGGTCAAACGACCAGCCGACAGCCAAAACATCTTCTTCAACTCATTCCAACCAGATTGCAGATGCAGCATGTTCCACAGGATGTTGAGTGGATGCGGAGGCCGGGGAAACGCAATCTCGGGGTCTTTTCCGACAATCACAGTATCCGTGTGATGGCGTGTATGGCTCCACCGCCAAAGATAGGGGTTTTTCAGCGACATGAATGAGGCCAGCTGATAGGCTGCGGTGTTGAGCCAAGGCGTTTTGAAAACAGTCCCATGGCAGCATTCATGCCAACGGCTGTCGGCGCAGGATCCATAAAACACCCCATAAAGAATGACAGAAGGCACTGCCCACCATGTACCCCAGGTCAGAACGACCAGAGCACCGGTTGCCAACACCAATCCCAGCCAGATCCCATAGTCGATCAGGGCTGGAGCATCGCGGCGCTTCATCAGTTCCTTCATCCGTTTCCGGGGGACCGGAGTAGAATACCACTGTTTGGGTGCGAAGCTTGGACCGCTGTCCCGGCCCGTCAGCGAATAATCCCGCCAAGGAAGGGTATTGTCCTTCAGCACATCAGGTTCCTTTTCTACATTGCTATTGCCGAGCAGAACCGAGGAGCGCCTGAAACGTCAAACCTGTCGTGATATTTTCTATCATTTCTCTCAGAATATTCCGTAAAATCGATGATATGTTTTATCATGGAGCGCCCTATGGCCCGTGTCACACTCAAAGACGTCGCAGACAAGGCGGGGGTAGGCGTCGCAACAGTAGACCGCGTTCTGAATGCACGCGCGCCGGTTACTGCAGCGACATCTGCGCGGGTTCTTTCAGCGGCAGAAGCGTTGGGGTATCGCTCGGCAGGATTGTTGCGGCGCCGGGTTGAGGAGATGGCTCCAGCAAAACGGCTGGGCTTTATTCTTCAAAAGGAAAGCAAGTGGTTTTATCGCGAATTGGCAATCGAGTTGCAGCAAAAAGCAGAGCAGTTGCGCAGTATCCGGGCAAATGTTGTGGTCCGGTATGTAGAAAGCCTGTCGCCGTCCGAGCTTGCAACTGCGATTGACGAAATGCGCGGCAAAGTAGACGCCATAGGCTTGGTTGCGATTGATCATCCAGAGATCAATCGTGCGATCGCCAGCGCCGATGTCCCTGTCATTGCATTGCTCTCGCCGCTGTCTTCGCCTCACGTTACTGCCTATGTCGGGATCGACAGTCGAAAAGCGGGGCGAACGGCAGGTTGGGCGATGGCGCGTCTTGATCGAACCGAAGGCGTGGTTGGCATCCTTATCGGGTCGCACAGGTATCTGGGGCACGAAGCGCTTGAGAGTGGGTTCAGAAGCTACATGCGCGAATTTGCACCGCAGAAACCTCTCCGAGACTCTGTGGTGTATCTGGATGACGCCGCAGTCGCATATGAAGCGACAGCAGAATTGCTGCGGGCCAACAAAGACCTCTCCGGTATTTATCATTGTGGAGGCGGGGTGACCGGAGCATTGAAAGCGCTGCGCGAGGCAGGGCAATCGCGGGAGATTGTCTACATCTGCCATGAACGGACACCGGTTACCGAAGCTGCGCTTGCCGATGGCAGCATCGATTTGGTGATTAACAACCCGCTGGATCAGGTTGCAGATCGAGTGACTCAGATGATGTCCCGGTGTCTGACCGGAAAACCAATTCAGGAACAGGTTGGAGTTATTCCGTTTGATCTCTGCATATCTGAAAACCTGTGAGCATCAACCGAAGGTGGCGCCGTTGATGTTTTCACGGGTGATGACTTCAACCGGAACGACCTCAGCCTGATGGGGCCGGTTTTCCAGTGTCGCGATCAGGGTTTGAACGGCTTGTTCGGCGATCCGTTTCATATTCTGATGGATGACAAGATCCATTGATCCGTCCAGCAGGTAGTTTCTCGTCTTCGGCGTAAGGTTGTGGCCGATCAGCATGATTTCTCCCGTCAAATCGCGATCAGCCAGAGCCGCAACAATACCTTCGTTGCCACCGCCAACGTTATAAATGCCCAGCAGCCCAGGATGCTCGTCCAGCATCTGGCCCACCACCACGCGATTTTCCTGCACATCATCGTGGCCGATATAGGTGCCCACAACGCGGAGGTGGCTGAAATCCCTTCGCAAGGCTGACCGAAACCCCATCTCTCGATCCGAATGGTTGCGATACAGTTGCTCGCCGGAAATCACGCCGACGGTTCCGGATTGCCGCAGCATCCGACCCATAAAATAGGCCGCTGTTCGTCCTGCGGCCATATTGTCCGTCCCGACAAACTGGCCCAGGACGGGGCTGATCAGATCGGAAACGACAGGTATGCAGGGAATATTCAAACCGTGCAGCTCTTCAACTGCATCGCGCACCCGCGGATCATCCAAAGCCTGAAAGCCAACTGCATCAATTCCCTGCCCGGCGCAGGCTCTCAGTTTTCGCGCCAACACAGATGGTTCCAGTTTCGTGGAAAACACACACTCGACGGTGGCGCGGCCATTGGTGAAAACATTCTGAAAACAGTCGCCCAGAAATTCTGTCGATGGTCCGGCTTCCTCTGGCAGAAATATCTTCAGCCGCCAGGGTCGCGCAGGCTGGTCTAATTGAGCGCCGGATTCAATCGCGTGCTTGGCCTGCAAAACACGCTGGCGGGTCTCAGGCTTTACGTTAGATCTGTTGTTCAAAACCCGGTCAACCGTAGCGGTGCCGACCCCCGCAATCCTCGCAATCTCGGAGACGCGTGCCTTCTTTGGGATTATTACAGTTTCATCGCTCATAGACCCCTACTAACATCATTTCCGATCAAAAGCATCCTCAAATGATCTTTTTAGAACATCAAAAACCATCATTACCGTCATTTGATGCTATTTTTCTTGCCCCCGAATTGTGGCGGGGCTTATCCCAACGTCATGCAACGGGATCGAGTCCCGTTCAGGGAGGATAACATGACCTACACAGCTAAATTACTGGTCGGGGTAACCGGCCTAATAATAACGGCCAGTACAGCACTGGCGGCGGACTTCACCTTTAAATATGGCAACGAGCAACCAGAAACCTCGATCCGTTCGCAGTCCATGGACTGGTTCAAGACCGAACTTGAAAAACGTACGGACGGTCGCATCGAAGTCGAAAACTTCTTTGGTGCCGCGCTTGGTAATGAGCGTGAAATGATGGATCAGGTGACGGCCGGTTTGCTGCAGGGCACGCGTGGCGGTTTCTTTGCCGACGCGTCCGGGGCATTCAACCTATATCAGTTGCCATTCCTTGTCGCGAATTGGGATGAAATGGAATGTCTGGTGGGTTCGGACTTCACCAAGGGCGTTCAGGCCCGTGCCGAGGCGAACGGATATCACATCCCCGCCACCGGTATCAGCCAAGGGTTCCGGGCCTATACCAACAACGTTCAGCCAATAACCTCGGTTGGCGATCTGCAAGGTCTGCGCATCCGCGAACCTCAATCTGATCTGATGATCGCCACGGGCACGGCCATCGGGTCTGTTCCGGTCGCTATGCCGTTTTCCGAAGCATATCAGGCGTTCAAACAAGGTGTGATCGACGGGCAGCACAACCCGCCGCAAAACATCTGGGACTTTAACATTCACGAAGTCCAGAAGTATCTGACCTTGTCGAACCACATGACCGGCCCCGATCCTTTGATCGTCAACAAGGCATGGTATGACGGTTTGCCCGAAGACCTTCAGGCCACCTTTGACGAGGTTGCGGTCGAAGCGATGGCGATGTCGGACAAGCTGTATCGCGATGCCGAAACGAACATCGTCGGCGAACTCGGTAAGCACATGGAGATCAACGAACTGACGCCAGAAGCATTGGCTGGTTTTCAGGAAGCCGTTGCGCCGGTCTATCAACAGATGATCGACGCAGGTCATTTCACGATGGATGATATCGACGCTGCCCGTGCTGCAGCGGCGTCTTGCGGCTGATCTGAAACAGCAATTCCGGGCGCCTTAACTCTGCGCCCGGATTCCCTTCTTAACGGAACCGGTTTATGGATACGCTCTCTGCAATTGACCGTGTACTGACGCGCGTTATCGAAGCGCTGATGGTCGTGCTGTTCGGGGTGTTTCTGGTGATTGTCGTCACCAAAGTCCTGATGCGCCCCTTTGACATGGCGATCTACGGTGTCGACGAACAGGTCAAGATTGCGTTTCTTTGCACCTCGGCCTTGGGCGGCGCCGTAGCGATTACGAAGCGTGAGCATATCGCGATCACATTCTTCATCGACATGATGCCCTACTACGTCAAAATGGCCTTCTACGTGGCAGGGCTTGTCCTCGTGGGAGTGATGAACGCGGCTTTGGTCTGGCTGTCCATCGATTGGATCGCAGGGCCGGGGAAAAACATGTGGCAACCCTTCGGGATGCCTCAGGCTTATGTGTTCATCATTGTTCCGATCTCCTGTTCGATTGCCGTGTTCTATTGCTTTGTTCGTGTGGTTCTGACTCTGGGCGGTCGGGATTCCATCGATGTTCTCTGGATGCCGGAGGACTGACATGTTGATCCTGTTTGCCACGCTTGGAATATTGTTGGTCTGTGGAGTTCCTATTGCCTATTCTCTCGGACTGGCATCACTGGCGTATTTCCTGATCGAGGCCCCTGCGGCGACTGGGTTCGTTGTGCAGCGCTTCTTTTCTGGCATCAACAATTACCCGCTGGTTTCACTGCCCTTCTTCATTCTGATGGGCTTGGTGATGAATTCCGGAGGCATCACGCGGCGCCTGCTGGACCTGTCCATGTTCTTCGTCGGTCGGTTGAAAGGCGGGCTGGGATTGGTCAACGTCGTGGGCTCGATGATCTTTGGCGGCATCTCGGGCTCTTCCGCCTCGGATACTGCTTCAATCGGGTCCGTGCTGATACCTGAGATGGAGAAACGAGGTTACCCCAAGAGTTTCGCAGCAGGGATCACGGTTGCCTCGTCCACTATGGGAATGATCATCCCGCCGTCTGTTCCCATGATTATCTACGCCGTTGCCGCCGAAGAGAGCATCGGTCGCCTTTTTCTGGGCGGGATCATTCCTGGCATCATGGTTGGTTTACTTCAGCTGATCGTCGTTTGGTTGCTGGCCAAGAGGAACGATTACCCGACCGAAGACGTACCGTTCACTTTGGCCGAAGCCGGGCGGCAGGCCAGACGTTCTGCCGCCGTAGCACTGATGCCCATCCTGATCGTAGGTTCCGTCGTCTTCGGTTTCGTTACCCCAACCGAAACAGCCGGGGCGGCCGTAGTGTATGGCCTGATAATCGGATTGTTCATTGTCGGCTTTGGCGTTCTGAAAGATTTGCCGGGGGCCATGCGCCACGCCATCATCATGTCGGCCAAGATCATGATGATCATCGCATTCAGTCAGGTGTTCATCACTGTACTGGCATTGGAACGTGTGCCCAATCAATTAGCCGATTTCGTTTCGGGGCTCGGACTTGGCCCAGTCGCCTTCATGGTTCTGACAGCCATTTTGATCCTGATGGCGGGTACGTTCATCGACGTCAGCCCCGCCATTCTATTACTGACACCGGTTCTGTTGCCGGTTGCTGAAAAGCTGGGCGTTTCCGGCGTGCATTTTGGTGTGGTGATGGTCTCAGGGTTGGCGGTTGGTGCGTGCACACCGCCGGTGGGGAATTGCCTCAATGTCTGCGCTGCAATCTGCCGTCTGCCAATCGGGAAGATTTTCATCGGGGCGGCACCGTTCCTGCTGGCAAATGTGGTCGTGCTGCTTTTGATCGCGATCTTCCCGCAACTGGTCATGTGGATACCGGACGCGGTCATGGGGCCGTAACGATACGGAATTGGGCAGCGGGGTGTCTTCCGGACCAGCCCGGCCTTGGTCAGCCAAAGCCTGAAATCCCCGCACACATCGACGCCCAAAAAAATATGGGCGCCAAACCTCAACTCCGGCAAGGCCGGGCGACACAATAGGAAGACAATTATGCAACGTGCAGGTGTCATAGGATTGGGTGATATGGGCAGCGGACTGGCTAAAAACCTGATCAGAAACGGTTTCGAAACCACCGGTTTTGATCTGAGCGAGGCACGCCTGAACGCGCTGGCCGAAATGGGCGGAGCGCCCGCTGCCAGCGTGGCAGATGTGGGGGCCAACGCGGATGCAATCTATGTCATGGTCATGAATGGTGATCAGGCCAAGTCCGTCATTCTTGGTGAAAACGGCTTGGTCAGTCACATGGCGCAAGGCGGGGCGGTCATTTTGACAGCTACGATCAAACCGCGTGAGGCCCGCGAGATTGGCGAGGCCATGGCCGGTTCGGGCATCCACCTGATCGACAGCCCTGTCTCTGGCGGCTTTCCGGGTGCGCAGGGCGGTACGTTGACCATGATGGCCGCGGCCCCTGATGCCGTACTGGACGAATTCCAACCAGTGATGGAGGCGGTCTCGGCCACCATTCACCGCGTAGGGGACGGGCCCGGCCAAGGTCAGACCGTAAAAGCATGTCTGCAGACTCTGATCGGTTCAATCTTTTCGGCAACATTTGAGGCGTCGGTTCTTGCCGCCAAGGCGGGCGTGAAGGGCGAAAACCTGTTCAAGGTCTTTTCGACCTCTGGCGCGGGATGCGGATGCACCAACACAGCGCTGGAAAACATCATCGACCGTAAATTCGAAAACACCGGTTCGGGCATCGGCACAATGCACAAAGACCTGACCATCTCTCTGGATCTGGCCGAGGAACTGGGCGTTCCGATGCATACTGCTTCATCCGCTATGCAGATTTTCCATGCTGGCAAAGCCAAGTTCCCTGAAGGCGACAATTGGGCCTGCACCCGCGTTATCGAAGACATTGTCGGCGCTGAGCTGCATCGCTGAGAAAGGACAAGAACATGAAACTTGGCGTTATTTGTGATGGCATCAGTCGCGACCTGAAACACGCGGTCGATGTGATGGATGAGTTTGACCTCGAATATGCCGAACTGCAATTTGTCGGGGATACGGAGGTTGGCGATCACTCTGCTGATGAGATCAAGGAAATTGACACTCTGCTTCGGGATCGGGGCAAGCCTGTATCCTGTCTGTCGCGCCACATCTTTGCTGGGATGACCGGGGCGAACAAACCAGGGGACGACCTGCACAGCAAGCATATGGATGCTCTGAAGCGCGTGATCGACATGGCACATGTGGTCGGCAGCCCATTGGTTCGCATTATGACCCCCAAGAAAGAGCAAATCCTTTGGGGGTATGGAGGTGCCGAAAAGTGGAACGTCGCCAAGGGTGCATGGGACGCTATGCTGCCCCTGATTGCACCGGCGATTGACGTTGCCAAGGACGGCGGAGTGACTTTGGTCGTCGAAACGGGCAACGGGACCATGGTGAATTCGAATTACACCGCCCGTAAGCTGATCGATGATCTGGATGCCAAAGACACGTTGAAGGTACTTTGGGACCCGGCCAACAATTGCTGGTGTCACGAACAAGCGTTTCCTGCTGGGTATGACGAAGTGAAAGATGGCTATCTCGGGCACATCCACATCAAGGACGTTCAAGTCGATACGCCCCGCGCGACATTGACGGTCAAACAAATGGGCGAAGGCCAACTGGCCGATCAGTTTCAGCCGATGGCGGATGCTCTGAAAACCGACGCCTATGATGGGGTGATATCATTCGAAAGTGTCTACCACCCCGGTAACGGAAATTTCGAAGACGGTTTCCGCCGCTGTATTGATCGCTTCAAAGAGCATTTTGGTTGAACCTCTGGCGAGACCGCTACGGTCAATCGATGTTCCTCCCAATACATCGTTCGGCCGAAACACAGACCCGTCGTCAGGCGGGTCTGTTTTGGTTTTCAGGTGAAAACCGAACGACGGTCAAAAGATCTAACTTTGTGGGACGACTGAGGATATTTCGCATAAATTGCCGCAAAAAAATTCCCTTTCGGCAATCGTGCCGCAGTACATCAATGGCAGCTTAAGCGGACGGCACCGTAGCGTGGAGATAGTCTGGTCAACGTCCGCAAGGAGTGATCCTTGCACAGACCCATGGCAGCAAACAGAGCTTCGATGTCGCTCGTGCGCGGCGCAGTATTCGTCGCTTTGGGCTCAACGCCGCCATTTTCCGCGACGAGCATGATGGACCGCTCGCAGCACATTGCCGCCGTCGCCGAGGCCGAGTGCTGCACTAGCAACGAAGGTCCGCTCTGTGGCCTCACTTCCGGCAACACACAGAAAATCCCTGCTCCTTCTTCCCAATCCGAACGCTACAAATTCCTGATCCAGAACTGCAACGGCTTCGGCGTTTCTCCTTCTTCCCCGATATCCTTCCACGAGAATTGGGCGATTGCGCCGGGTAAGGGCGCGTATCCGCGGGCGCGCCAGAAGGTATCCAGTGCGCGGTAGTGGTCGGGGCGCAGGGGGTGGTCGGTGGGGCGTTGCACGCTGCAAAAGGCGCATTTGGCAAAGCCCAGAGCGCGGGCGTGCGCCTCGCGCATGTCGAAGAATTTGTGGCCGACGCCCTGCCCGCGATAGTCCGGCAGCAGGACGGATTCAGCGCAATAGAAGATCTGCGACAAATCGAGCCCGGTGTCTGCAAAGGCCGCGGCGAAATCGTCAGCGTGGTCGGTCAGAGGTGCGCCGGTCGAGGCGCCGATCAGGCGGTCGCCGTCGAAGGCGCCGACCACGATGGCCTTGTCGCTGTCGCGGTAGGATTGCAGGTATTTGCGTTCGTATTCCAGATCACCGTCATAGAGGTAGGGCCAGGCGTGAAACACCCTGATCCGCAGGCGGGCGACATCGTCCAGAGCGGCCTCAAGTGCCACTCCGGTCAGGGGGCGGACGTCGGTGACGTCAGCCATTCGAGACCTGTTTGGTCCAGGCTGCAAGGTTATAGAAGGTGGTGACGCGGGTGATCTTGCCGTCCCTGAGATCAAAGAACGACCCGGCAGGCAGGCGGTAGGTCTGGCCGTGCGCGTCGGGCAGGCCCTCGTCGGTTTCCAGATAGGTGCCGTTGACGATGAACTCGGCCGCGGCGCGGGTGCCGCCTTGGGCTTCGAACACGACGATGTCGGTCAGGTTTTCGCGGTAGCAGCGGTTCATATGGGCGCAAAAGGCCGCGAACTTGTCCTTGCCAATGCGGATCTGGCCTTCGTTCACGTGATGGGCCACGTCATCGGACAGGCAGGCCAGCATGCCATCAACGTTACCGGCGTTGAAAGCTTCGAAATAGGTTTTGACGGTCTGGTTCATGGTCACTCCGTAGGTTCGCCCCAGCGGTCTTTCAGATGTTTAATGATCTGATCGCGGGTCTGTCGGTAGTGATGTAGCTTTTCTTCGCGGGTTTCGCCCAGCCCGGTAGGGTCCATTATTGGCCAATAATCGACATCGAGGTGAAAAACCCGGGTCAGTTCCAGCGCCCGGCGCTGGCTGGCGGGCGAAAGCGCCACGACCAGATCGAACGAGCTGAGATCGTCGCCCCATTCCTGCATCTCGTCAAAGGACCGCGAGCGATGGCGGGACAGTTCCACACCCACCTCGTGGCAGGCCGCGATGCAGAACCCGTCGATTTCCAGATCGTTGTGAACACCTGCGGACTGAACATAGGTGCCGGTGCCATAGAATTTCTTCATCAGCCCCTCGGCCATCGGAGATCGAACCGAGTTATGGTCGCAACAGAACAGGACCGACTGCGGCAGAGGCTTCACCCGTCAGCCCCCAAAATGCAGAACGCAGATCAGCGTGAACAGGCGACGGGCGGTGTCGGTGTCGACATCTGCCTTGCCTTCCAGACGCTCCTGCAACACGCGGCTGCCTTCGTTGTGGATACCCCGGCGGGCCATGTCGATGGTTTCGATCTGGCTGGGCGGCAGCGATTTCACCGCATCGAAATAGCTTTCGCAGATCTGGAAGTAATCCTTGACCACCTGCCGGAAGGGACCGAGCGACAGGTGAAACTCGGCCGCTTTTTCGTTAGCCTCGGTTTCAATGTCGAAGACAAGCCGTTTGTCGCGGATCGAAAGCTGTACGCGGTAAGGCCCATCAGGAATGACGCGGTCATCCCGATTAGGCAGCGAAAAGCTGTTGTCTTCCAGCAGATCATAGATGGCGACCTTGCGCTCCTGCTCGATCTCGGGCGTGGGCGGCGGCAGATTTCTATCATCCAGTTCGATATGCGAGATGCGGGTCATCTTTACAGTCACATTCCTTGCGTCAGCACAGACCTATAGCAATGATATTCAACGGGCAACGCACAGAAACGCCATATGCGCCCGGTCTTTGCGTCATTTCAGCCATTCAGGCGGTTCAGGCGCGCGGTGACCGAGAGGCCATGCGCCTCGAGGCTTTCCGAGCGCGCCAGCTGTTCGGCGGCAGGACCGATGGCACGCAGGGCTTCGGGGGTCATCTGGCTGAGCGTGGTGCGTTTGAGGAAATCCATCACGCTGAGGCCTGACGAAAACCGAGCCGAACGCGCGGTGGGCAACACGTGGTTGGGACCACCCACATAATCACCGATGGCTTCAGGGGTGTACTGACCCAGAAAGATGGCCCCGGCGTGGATGGTTTTTTCGCTCAGCGCGCGCGGATCGGCCACACATAGTTCCAGATGTTCCGGGGCAATGCGGTTGGACAGCGCTGCGGCCTCGTCCAGGTTGCGCACGGTAATCACCGCGCCGTAGTCGCGCCAGCTGGCCCCGGCGATGGCACGGCGTTGCAGGGTTTCCAGCCGTTTTTCGACCGCCTGCGCGACGGACTGGCCGAATGCCGCGTCGTCAGTGATCAGGATCGACTGCGCGCTTTCGTCATGTTCGGCCTGGCTGAGCAGGTCCAGCGCAATCCAGTCAGGCTCATTGTCCTTGTCGGCGATGACCAGAATTTCCGAGGGGCCCGCGATCATGTCGATGCCGACCTTGCCAAAGACGCGCCGCTTGGCGGCGGCGACAAAGGCGTTGCCCGGCCCGGTGATCTTGTCGACTGGCGCGATGGTGTCGGTACCATAGGCCAGCGCCGCCACGGCCTGCGCGCCGCCGATGCGATAAACCTCGTCCACACCCGACAGCTGTGCCGCCAGCAGCACCAGCGGGTTCGCTTGCCCGTCGGGCGTGGGCACCACGATGGCCAGCCGTTCGACCCCCGCCACCTTGGCCGGGATGGCGTTCATCAGCACCGATGACGGGTACGAGGCCAATCCACCCGGCACGTAAAGCCCTGCGGCCGAGACGGCAGACCAGCGCCAGCCGAGTGTTGCGCCCGTTGCATCGGTCCATTCCTGATCCTCGGGCATCTGCCTTTCGTGATAGGCCCGGATGCGGGAAGCCGCCAGTTCCAGCGCCGTGCGATCTTCGTCCGAGACCTGCGCCACCGCATCAGCGATGTCCTGTGCGCTGAAGGCCAGCGTTTCGGGCGTCAGCGTCAGCCGGTCGAATTTGGCCGTCAGTTCGATCACCGCCGCATCGCCCCGGTTGCGCACATCGTCGATGATCTGCGCCACGACCGCATCCACATCCGGGCTGTCCTCGCGCTTGGCCGAGAGCAGGGTCCGGAAGGCGGGTTCGAAATCGGGCGATGTGGTATCAAGGAAAACGGGCATGATCTGGCACTCCGGGCGTTGCGCATTGGGACATATCGCCCGGAGCGCGCCGCCTCAACCCTCAGTCACCGGGGTGCAGCGATTTGCGCATCGGGTATTGCGGGATGCCGTGCCAGTCACCGGGCGGGCCTGCCGGTTGCCACCCCTGTTTCAGATAGAACGCGTGCGCCGTTTTGGTGGCATCCAGATGCGCCTCGGCACAGCCGCACACAGCCAGTTGCCGTTCCAGCTGGTTGAGCAGTGCTCGCCCCACCCCCTGCCCCGTATGATCCGGATCAACATAGAGCAAAGTGACCGTCCCGGTTTCAAAAAGCCCCCCGGCAGCGGCCACATGCCCCCGGTGTTCGGCCAGCCAGATCTGCGATCCGGGCCTGAACCAGCCCCGGATCGTGGCGGGGTCCTTGTTATCGGTCCATTGCGCGATGGCCTGTGGGTCACCCTTATGATCGACCCCGCAGAGCTGCGTGATTGAGCGGATCAGAACCCGGCTAAGGTCGAAAACATCAAACACGGTGGCGGGGCGCAGTGCAATGCCTTCGGGCGTCGTTGAAAACGCCTGAGAAATCCCGCGCTTGTTCTGCATCTATTCGGGGTGATGCGGGGCCTGACCGGAGGGGGCCTGATAAGGGCGCGTGACGTCCTTGAGGGTGGCATCCAGCGCCTCGACGGTCAGGCGGATCGCGCCATCACCGGCCAGCGTCAGCAGGACATGGCCTGCGCCATCCTCGCCGGGTTCGAAAACGACCGACATCAGCGA
This sequence comes from Ruegeria sp. BHSA118, assembly GCF_059613405.1. Classification (NCBI taxonomy): domain Bacteria; kingdom Pseudomonadati; phylum Pseudomonadota; class Alphaproteobacteria; order Rhodobacterales; family Roseobacteraceae; genus Ruegeria; species Ruegeria sp. BHSA118. The sequence continues at coordinate 32,680 of NZ_JBXWSM010000030.1, read as the reverse complement.
CATGATCATGTCGGTGTCACCGCGATCAATGCCCTGACTGGACACCGAGAGAACCGAACCGAAGACCAGCACCGATTGCACCCGTTCAAACGGGCGGTCGCGGCGGGCGGCGGCATCCTTGTCTTCCCAGCGAAAGCGGTTCAGCAGCAGACCAAAGCGGCGCTGCGACGGTTGCCACTTCATCTCGGTCACCGGAAACACGGCATCCTGCGCGAGGGTCGAGATCACCTGAAGGTCATCTGCATCCTCGACCCCAAGATTTAGCGGCGCCTCGCGCCCGTCTTCAAAACTTGCGTCTGTCATTGGCCCTTGATCCGTTCAATCTTTGCGCCCACGCCTTCCAGCTTGCGCACCACATGCTCATATCCGCGGTCCAGATGATAGACCCGGCTGACCGTTGTTTCCCCTTCCGCCGCCAATCCGGCAAGGATCAGCGAGACCGAAGCCCGCAGGTCGGTCGCCATCACCGGCGCGCCTTTCAGACGCTCGACCCCGGTCACCGTGGCGGTGCCGCCATGCACCTCGATCTGCGCGCCCATGCGCACCAGTTCGGGGGCGTGCATGAAGCGGTTTTCGAAAATGCGTTCTTCGAGAACCGAGGTGCCCTCGGCCGTACACATCAGCGCCATCATCTGCGCCTGCAGGTCGGTCGGGAAGCCGGGGAAAGGTTCGGTCACCACATCCACCGCGCGCACGCGCCCGTTTTTGCGCGCCACTTTCAGGCCGCCTTCGGTTTCTGAAACGCTGACGCCTGCCGCATCCAGTTTGGCCGCAAAGGATTCGACCAGCGACATGCGCCCGCCCAGCAATTCAACCTCGCCGCCACAAATCGCCGGGGCCAGCATATAGGTGCCCAGTTCGATACGGTCGGTGACGACCTGATGGGTGGCCCCGTGCAGCCGGTCGACGCCCTGAATTTCGATGGTCGGGGTGCCCTCGCCCGAAATCTGCGCCCCCATCTTGCGCAGGCATTCGACCAGATCGACGATCTCGGGCTCGCGCGCGGCGTTCTTGAGCACGGTGGTGCCCTTTGCCAGCGTCGCCGCCATGACGATGTTTTCGGTGGCCCCGACCGAGGCAAAGCGCATCTCGTGCACCGCCCCTTTCAGGCCGCCCGGAGCCTTGGCGTGCAGATAGCCGTCTTTCAGCTCGATCTCGGCGCCCAGCGCCTCGAGCCCTTCGACATGCAGGTCCATCGGACGGGCACCAATCGCGCAGCCACCGGGCAGTGACACGACCGCCTGCCCGAACCGCGCCAGCAAGGGACCCAGCACCAGATTCGAAGCACGCATCTTGCGCACGATGTCATAATCCGCCGTTTGGCTGGTCAGGCTGTGGCTCGACATCGCGATCACCTGACCATCTTGCAGCGACGACACCTCGGCCCCCAGCGATTGCAGCAAAGCCGTCATGGTCTTGATGTCGCTCAGCCGCGGCGCATTGGTCAGCGTCAGCGGTTCTTCGCTCAGCAAGGTCGCAGGCATCAGCGTCAGACACGCGTTCTTGGCCCCCGCAATCGGTATCTGACCATTCAGCGGGCCGTTGCCCGTCACCAGAATCGAATCCATCTGCTCTTATCCCTTGTCCTTGTCGGCCTTGTCCCCAGAGGCCGCCCGCGCCTTGGCCTGCGCCTTGCGACGCGCCATATTGGCCTTCAGCGCCGCTTTCAGCCGCTCTTCGCGCGCATCCCCGGATTTGCCTTGTTTTTTGGGTGAATTTTTATTCGTCATGATCTTTCTCTACAGGAGGCGAAAAAAACCGTCCAGACACCCTTGCGCCCCGTTTCGTTTGAGTCTAATCACCCGCCCACAGCGCTGCTGTAGCTCAGAGGTAGAGCACTCCCTTGGTAAGGGAGAGGTCGAGAGTTCAATTCTCTCCAGCAGCACCATGATTTCCGATTTAGTCGATGTTTTAGATATGCGCGGACTCTCGGGACACTTCCTGTAAATCCCCTGATTTGGGGCGGAGGAGGTTATCATGACGAACGAAGAACACGACATCGCCGAAACCTGCACGGTCGAGATCAACTGGCAGGTCGGGGATATCGCCGTGATCGACAACACACACGGGTGAAGCAAGGCCGTCGGGCGATCAAGGACGCAGACCCCCAGTTGTTTAACGGCATGGGGCGGATCTGACGCACAAGGCACGCCAGAACAAGCTGACAGCATCTGCACAAAGACGGGTGTTGCCGGCTGGATACGTGGATACACAAGCAAAGGAGGATCCCCGGCGTTGCGGTCTCAAACCATCCAACAAAATGGGAAGGGTTTTGGTAGCGGAGGAGGGACTTGAACCCCCGACACGCGGATTATGATTCCGCTGCTCTAACCAACTGAGCTACTCCGCCGTGAGTGAAAGGCGATGTAAGCGAGGGGCCCGGGAGGGTCAAGAGGGAAATCAACCAACCCGAAGATTTCTTTCACGCCCGCTCATATGGCTTGTCCTGCAAGGATGTCCGGGGGGATGTGGTCGCTTCGGTGATCCTGCGGATGAAGGCGGCACAGATTTCGGGCTCTGTGATCGGAATCATGTGGCCGAACCCGTCCAGCTCTTCGTAACTCAGCCCGAATTCGGTCATTGTCGGCCCGTGCAGCGGCGGCGACAGTATCGCGTCCTGGCGGCCATACATGATGCCCCCTGGGACAGTCAGATTCGGATAGCGCGCGACCTGCGCGTTGATACTGGCATCGACGCCTGCAACGTCCTGAGAGGCTGTGACAAAGGCGGAAGGCCGCAGGCCAAGCGCGCCACCTGCCCGGTCCAGAAAATCATCAGCCGGGGTTTCCGGGGCAAACGCGGCGCTCAGCGCGTGCGGCGCGGTTTTGGACGCAAGGGGAACGGCAAGCGTGTTGCCGATCAGGCTGCGCATCCATTCGGAGCGGATCTCGAGCGGTTTGAAGATCGCCGGGGTTTCGGGCAGTTTGTGAGTCAGCGGCGCCAGCAGCGCCAGACCTGCGACCCGGGCCGGATGATCCAGTGCCATCGCCAATGAAACCGCGCCCCCCAGCGAATGGCCGACCAGAACGGCGCGGTCCACGCCTTTTTTATCCAGAAACTCGGCAATCATGCCAGCCTGGTGGGGCAATTGCGCCAGCTCGGCCGTCTCGCGCGTTGAATACCCGCATCCCGGTCGGTCCAGTGCGATAACGTGGTAGTCGTCGGCCAGAAGATCCACCAGCGCATAGGTAAAGTGCTGCAACTGCCCGGCCAGACCGTGGATCATGACGATAGTCTGCGCCTCGGGGTTTCCCTTTTCCACATAGTGGATGCTGCCGCCGCGAACGGGTATGATCTGACCCAGCTGCGGCACGGTTTCACGACCCCGGCGGGTAATCTTCCGGGTCCACAGGTTCAAGGCAAACAGAACCGCGACAAAAACGGCGATTACGATCAGAACGGTTGTCATTCAGTTTTCTCCATTGCCAAGAGCGGCGGGTCTGTATTGTTCCAACCCCGATTGTGCCATGCGCTTCTGAAACTCGGCAACGGTGCCGGGCCACAAGGTCGTGTTTCGGCCTTCCGCATCCATGTACCAGGATGTACAGCCCCCGGCCTGCCAGACGCCTTCCGCATGGCGGTCGTGCATTTCCCGTATGAACGCTGCTTGTTTGGCGGCGTCAGGAGTGATCGCGGACAGCCCTTCACGCTGCATCTCGCTCAGGACTCGGCCAATATGCCCAACCTGGGCCTCGATCATCAGCACGACCGAGTTGTGCCCCAGCCCGGTATGCGGCCCCAGAAGCAGGAAGAAATTGGGAAAACCCGCAATTGCGGTACCCAGATGCGCGCGCATGCCATCCGACCAGGCGGAGCGCAGCGTCAGCCCGTCTGTACCGGTAATGTCGAGACGCTCGACCACGTCGGTTACGTGAAACCCGGTACCCCAGATCAAGACATCCGCCCTGGTCCGGGTGCCATCCGCCGCGATGACCGTGTCACCTTCAATTCGGGCGACGCCTTTCGGAACAACGCTGACATTGTCGCGGGCCAGGGTCGCGTACCAATCGTTCGAACTCAGGATACGTTTGCAGCCGATCCGGTAGTCGGGGGTCAGAATCCGCTGTTCGGCCGGATCGGTGATGGCGCGCTCCAATGCCTTTCGCCACATTCCCAAGGCAAAATTCACCGCGCGTTCCTCGCCGCGAAACACGCGGTGGCGAAATTCGAAGATCATGAATATCAGCTTGCGCCGAATGCGGGGCAATATGGGAAACCGGGCGTAAAGGCCGCGCACCCAGGGCGCAATCGGGCCGTCCGGGCGCGGCATCACGTAAGGCGCACTGCGCTGAAAGATCGTGACCTGGCCTGCAATCTTGGCGATCTCAGGCACAAACTGAACGGCGGATGCGCCGGTTCCAACGACCGCCACGCGCTTGCCGGTCAGATCGACATCGTGCTTCCATTCGGCCGAGTGGAAACTGGGCCCCGAAAAACTGTCGGCGCCGGGGATATCCGGAATGCTGGGAAAATGAAGTGCGCCAATGGCCGAGACCAGAAACCGCGCCGACCAGCACTGGCCTTCCATCGTCTCGACCTGCCAATATGCGCCATCCCACCTGGCCGATTTCAGCTCCTGCCCGAAATGGCACAGGTCATACAACCCTTCCTGACGCGCGACATTTTGCAGATAAGCCTGAATTTCCGCGCCACCGGCATATGCGCGGCTCCAATGCGGGTTCAGGTGGGTCGCCATGGAATACAGATGCGACGGCACATCACAGGCAACACCGGGATAGGTATTTTCGCGCCATGTCCCCCCGATATCATCGGCCTTTTCCAAAATCGCGATATCCTTGATGCCGCGCTTGCGTGCCTCAAGCGCCATCGTCAGCCCGGCAAACCCGGCGCCGACGATCAGCATCTCTGTTCTGTGGTGCATGAGTGAGTGCCTTCTGAAACAACCCTGCGTTTATCTGTTGCAGATGTATGCACTTGCTTGGCTGTGAAGTAGGTCACACAGGTAACAATGACCCGGCGTCTTTTCGTTACGCAGGGACAAAATTATTTGGAATGACCCGTGTCGCTTATTGCAAGCACATATCGCAATCAGAGAGGTGGTTGCGCCGCGAATCCGTCAATGTGTTTAAAAATTGGAGGATTGCCCTTTGACCACTCGCACTGCCACGCGATCCGGAGGACGCTCTGCCCGCCGCGCCAAACGTACCGCTTTGAATTTCGACATGCTGCCGGGCCTGACCCGAGGCATTCCCGTCTGTGAGGTTATGGACGGAAGTCAGGTCGAGCGTATCGACAATGCGGCGATGGACATTCTGGAAAATGTCGGCGTTCAGTTCCGCGACCCCATCGCGCTGGAAGACTGGAAAAAAGCCGGGGCCAAGGTTGATGGAGAGCTGGTTTTTCTGGACCGCAATATGGTGCGCGAGCTGATTTCGAGCATTCCGGCGCAGTTCACATACCATGCGCGTGACCCGCAAAAGAACCTGGCGCTGGGGGGCAAGCACGCGATCTTCGTGCCGATGACCGGCGCCCCTTTCCTGCGCGATCTGGATGACGTGCGCCGGAACCCGACGCTGGATGATCTGGCGATGTTCCACAAGCTGTCGCACATGATGCCGGCGCTGCACAGCTCGGCCCATCACATTGTCGAACCCTACGACCACCCGATCAGCCAGCGGCACCTGCGCATCACCTATTCGTCGATGAAATACTCGGACAAGACCTTCATGGGCATGACCACCTCGCCCAGGAATGCCGAGGATGTGATGGATATGTGCGATATCCTGTTCGGCGAAGGTTTCATTGACGATCATCCGGTCACCACCGGCAACTGCAACGGCAACAGCCCGCTGGTCTGGGACGAAACCATGCTGGGGGCGATGCGCGCCTTCTGTCGCCGCAATCAGCCGGTTCTGTGCTCGCCCTTTGTTCTGGGTGGTGCAAACACCCCGGCATCGGTGCCCGCGACCGTGGCGCAGCTGACCGCCGAGGCGCTTTCGGCGCTGGCCTATACGCAGGTGATCCGCAAGGGCTGCCCTGCGATCTGGGGGCATTACCTGTCGACCGTATCGATGAAATCCGGCGCGCCTATGGCCGGCACGCCCGAGATCAGCCTGATGAACTTCATGATCGGCCAGATGGCGCGCTTTTACGACGTACCGTGGCGCACTTCGAACACGTTGGGGGGGGCCAAGACTTTTGATGCACAGGCCGGGTACGAATCCGCCACGACGCTCAGCGCGGTGATCCATGCCGGGGCCAACTATATCTGGCATTCGGCAGGCTGGAACGAGGCGGGCATGCATTGTTCGGTCGCCAAGTTCATCGTCGACGCCGAACAATGCGCGATGGCTTATCGGATGGCGGAAGGCCCAAAGTGGCACGATTTCGATCAGGCCCTGGCCGCAATTCCGGATGTGGGTCCCGGCGGGCATTATCTGGGTCACCCGCACACGCAGGACAACTTTCAGACCGCGTTCTTCATGCCGGAGCTATTCGACAACAACTCGATCGAACAATGGGTCGCCGAAGGTGAAGTTGAGATCACCGAACGCGCCCTGAAACATGCGCGGAACCTGTTGGCCGAATATGAAGAACCGAAGCTGGACGAGGCCAGGAACGAAGCCCTTCTGGACTATATCGCCCGCCGCGAGAGGGAAATTCCGGCGGCGGACGAGTTGAACCAAACATACTGATCCACACTCCCCGTACTTGCCCACCCGTCGTCCGGGTGGGTCTTTTTTCCATTCAAGACACGTAAGCCAAGATGAAGATCGCCGAACTGCACATCTACAGCCACGACCTGCCGGTCAAAAACGGGCCCTATACCATGGCCAACGCTCAGGTCTGGGCGCTGGATTCCACGCTGGTCAAAATCGTGTCGGACAACGGTCTGGTCGGCTGGGGCGAGACCTGCCCGGTTGGCCCGACCTATGCCGAGGCGCACGCCGCCGGGGCGCGCGCCGCTCTGGTCGAAATGGCCCCGGACCTGATCGGAACAGAGGTCTTGCCTCTGGCCTTGCATCGCCGGATGGATGGGCTGTTGAACGGTCATGGCTATGCCAAGGCGGCCCTCGACATTGCGGTGCACGACCTGCTTGGCAAACACTTGGGTGTTCCGGTCTGCGATCTGCTGGGCGGCAAGATGACGGACAAGGTGCCGTCCTATTATGCCACGGGCGTCGGTGCACCCGACGACATCGCCCGGCTGGCGGCAGAGAAAATGACCGAAGGCTACCCGCGTCTGCAAATCAAGGTCGGAGGCCGCCCGGTCGAGATCGACATCGAAACCATTCGAAAGGTCTGGGACGTGGTCAAGGGATCGGGTATGCGGCTGGCCGTTGACGGCAACCGGGGCTGGACCACGCGCGACGCCCTGCGCGTCAGCCGCGAATGCCCCGAAATCCCCTTCATCATGGAACAGCCCTGCAACACAATCGAAGATCTCCGGAAGATCCGGCCACAGGTCACGCATGGCATCTATATGGATGAAAACAGCACCAGCCTGAACACCGTGATCTCGGCGGCGGGCACCGGTCTGGTCGACGGGTTCGGCATGAAGATCACCCGCATCGGCGGCCTGCATCCGATGCGCGCCTTCCGCGACATCTGCGAGACGCGCAACCTGCCCCATACCTGTGATGACAGCTGGGGCGGGGACATCATCGCCGCTGCATGTACCCATGTCGGAGCAACCGTTCGGCCCGACCTGCTGGAAGGCGTCTGGCTGGCTGCGCCATATATCGAAGGCAACTACGATCCCGAAAACGGCATCCGGATCGAGGCCGGGCATATCGCGCTGCCTACCGGCCCGGGGCTGGGCGTGGTTCCTGATGAAAGTCTGATCGGAACACCTGTCGCATCGTTCTAAAAATGGATGACGTTATGTACCTGAAAGGAAAATCGGCTCTGGTCACTGGTGCGGCTGGCGGCATCGGGGCGTCAATCGTTCAACGCCTGCGCAATGCGGGGGCGCGGGTCGCCGTTGCAGATCGGGCGGTCGATGCCATCGAGGCCGAGGCACATCTGCCCGGTGATCTGCGTGTTCCCGAATATGCAGACCAGCTGCCCGGCGCAGCCGCGTCCGCATTGGGCGGGCTTGACATCGTGATCAACAACGCAGGTGTCATCACGCGCGGGTCGGTCACGGATACGTCTGATGCGGATTGGACTCTGTCATTGGGTGTCAATGTCGAAGCCCCGTTCCGCATCTGCCGCGCGGCAATTCCGATTATGGCCGAAACTGGCGGCGGGGCTATCGTCAACACCGCGTCCTGCTGGGGGTTGCGCCCCGGCCCCAATCATGCGGTCTATTGCATGACCAAGGCGGCCATCGCGTCCCTGACCCAGTGCATGGGCATGGATCACGCCCATCAGGGTATCCGCATCAACGCTGTTTGCCCGAACGAGGTAAATACCCCGATGCTGCGTTCGGGCTTTGAAAAGCGCGGCTTTGACCCCGATACAGCCGTGGCCGAACTGGGCCGGACCGTGCCGCTGGGCCGGATCGCCGAGCCTGAGGATATCGCCGACGTCATCATGTTCCTAGTCTCGGACGCGTCGCGCTATGTTTGCGGCACGCTCGTCGAGGTCAACGGAGGGAAACCCGTTTCATGAAGCGGTTCGACGGAAAGGTGGCGCTGGTCACCGGCGGGCGCAGCGGCATCGGCAAGGCCATTGCCCGGCGTTTGCACGACGAAGGCGCACGGGTCTTCACCGCCCAACGTGGTGAGGACACCGAATTCCACGGCATCGCTGCGGATTTCACCCGTCCCAACAGCCCGGCACAGGTGGTCGGCGAAGTGATCGCGAAAGCCGGGCGTCTGGACGTGCTGGTCAACAACGCGGGTATGATGCAGGAAGCCTTTGTCGAGGGAATGAGCCTTGAAGACTGGCACCGCAATCTGACGATCAACCTGACCGCTCCGTTCCTGATGATCAAAGCCGCGTTGCCGCATCTGCGCGACACCAAGGGCGCTATCGTCAACACGGGATCCATCGAAGGCTTGGGCAGCAATCCCGGTCACGCCGCCTATTGCGCATCAAAGGCAGGGTTGCACGGCCTGACCCGCGCCGTTGCCGTGGATCACGGGGGCGAAGGTATCCGCTGCAACGCCGTCGCGCCCGGTTGGATCGATACCGAATTGAACGAGGATCTCATCGAATCCATGCCCGACCCATCCGCGTTCCGTCGTGACATTGCCAAGATCCACCCGGTCGCCCGAACGGGGCGGCCTGAAGAAGTGGCCGCGCTCGTCGCGTTTCTGGCGTCCGGGGATGCGGGTTTCATCACCGGGCAGGTCTTTACGATAGATGGTGGGCGCATGGCCAAGCTGAGCTTGCCCTGACGCCCACACGTCATTCCTTGCCGGACCGCCATTCCTTCCAGATCAAATAGCTGTTCGCCCCAAGCGAGGCGAAAGGCTCGGGCGGCAATCGCGGAAGATCCGGCTGCGCCAGAAAGTGATCCGCGATCTCTGATCCGCCTTGCAGCGCCAGCTCTGCGATGCCCATGCCTTGCAGGGTGCCACGGGCGATGCCCAGGCCGTTCTGGCAGCAGGCCGAGAACACGCCATCCTCCAATTCGCCGAACGCTGCGGATCCGTTGCGGCTGAGGCACAGCATCCCGGCCCAGCGATGCTCCATCCGTACATCCGACAGATGCGGAAAGCGTTCCCGGAACTTGCGGTCATGCACCCAGCCGGCATTGCGCAACCGCATCCGGGTGGTTTCTATCGTCGGGTGAAAACTGGACCCGGTGCGGATCAGGATGCGATCCCCGTAGCTGCCGGAAATGCGCCGGACCGAGGTGCCCATCGGATCCGCCGGTGTCACCGACCAGCGCGGTTGCCCGCCCAGTGTCTTGATCTGCGCCTCGGTCAGCGGCGCCGTGATCGAGGCGTAGAGGCAGATATGCATCAATTGCCGTTGGTAGAACCCGAAGCTTTCCAGGTGGCCATTGTTGGCCAGAACGATCCGCCCGGTGCGGACCCTGGCCCTGGCGGTGTTGACCACCCAGCCTGCGCCCTGCTTTTCAAAGCTGGTGACTGGCGAGTTCTCGAATAGGTTGATTTGGCCAGCCAGTTGACCCGACAACGCCCGTACATAGGCTGCGGGCTGGATCATCACCGTCCCAGGTGCATAAAGCCCCGAGGTGTAATGTGGGCTGCCCGTGATCTCTTGCATCTGGTGCTGGTCATAGAGCGTATGCGGCTCAGCCAGTTTGGTCAGATGCTCGGCAAATTCGCGGTTATGGGCGTCTCCTGCCCGTGTGGCGGCTGCATTGTATTTTCCGCAAGGGTCGAACATTTCTTGCGGCAGCTCACAGTCGGCGGCCACCGCGGTTGCGAAGGCGATGGCCTTGCGGTTCAGAGCAATGGCGGCGCGGTCGGCCTCCAGCCCAAGGCCTGCGTAATTGTCCGAGGCCAGATCATGCGGCAGGTCGATCATGAACCCCGAGTTCCGCCCAGCCGAGCCATCCGCAAATCGGCCCGCTTCCAACAGGGCAATCTTCAGCGAGGGGTCCAGTTGGCGCAACCGCCGCGCCGTCGTCAGCCCGGCAAAGCCGCCACCGACAATGGTGATGTCGGCGGCCAGGTCCTGTTCGAGCTCTGGCAGAGGGTCCTGGGGCGGCAGGATGGCATTCCACCCCGCCGGACCGGTCTGCCGCGGCAGTCTTTTGGCCTCGTATCGTGTCAATCCACAGCCTCGTCGGCGTCGTCAGCAAGATCGATCCAGATGGTTTTAAGCTGGGTGTACTGATCATGCGCATGGATCGAGTTGTCGCGTCCGCCAAAGCCCGATTGCTTGTAGCCGCCAAACGGCGTGGTGATGTCGCCTTCGCCAAAGCTGTTGACGGTCACGGTGCCCGCCCGGATCGCCCGAGCGCCGCGAATAGCGCGCTTGGCGTTGGCGGTGAAGATCGAGGCACAGAGCCCATAATCGGTGTCATTGGCGATCTTGATCGCTTCGTCAAAGCCCGACACTTCGATCACCGACAGGACCGGGCCAAAGATCTCCTCTCGGGCGAGCACGGCGTCATTGCCCGGCACTTCGACGACGGTGGCCTCGACGAAGCCTTTGTGGGCCTTGCCGCCGATCACCACGTTCTGGGCCTGATCGAGATATCCGCAGACCTTGTTGTAATGCGCTTCGCTGACCAGCGCGCCCATGCGGGTTTCAGGGTCCAGCGGGTCACCGATATTCCACTGTTTGGCGTGATGCGCGATGCGGTCCAGCAGTTCGGCTTTCACGTCTTTATGCACGATCAGGCGCGACGAGGCCGAGCAGTTCTCGCCCATGTTCCAGAACGCGCCATTCACCACATGCGCCGCCACCCGGTCGAGGTTTTCGGCGTCGTCCATGACGATGGCGGGGTTCTTGCCGCCCATCTCAAGCACCACTTCCTTGGCGTTGCTTTCCGCCGAATAGGTCAGGAACCGTTTGCCGGTGACGGTCGAGCCGGTGAAGGAGACCATGTCGATATCCATGTGCCGCCCGATGGGTTCGCCCACCTCGGCACCGCCGCCCGGAACGATGTTCAGCACGCCGCGCGGCAGACCGGCCTCCATCGCCAGTTCAGCCATACGCAGCGCGGTCAGCGTGGTTTCAGTCGCGGGTTTCACAACCACTGAACATCCCGCCGCCAGTGCCGGCCCGATCTTCCACGCCAGCATCAGCAGGGGGAAGTTCCACGGCAATACCAGCCCCACCACGCCAATCGGTTCACGCAGGACCATGGCGATATGGTCGTCGCTGGCAGGTGAGACCTGATCGTAGATCTTGTCGATCACCTCGGCATGCCATTTCAGGCAGTGAACGGTTTCGGGCACGTCAACGGTTTCGCAGTCATAGATGGTCTTGCCACTGTCGAGGCTTTCCATCACCGCCAGTTCGCGGGCATTGCGTGTCATCAGCTTGCAGAGCCGGATCAGCACATCCTTGCGCTCGGATGGATGCAGTTTCGACCAGCGGCCATCGTCAAACGCCTCGCGCGCCTTTTCGACAGCAAAATCCACATCCGCTGCACCGCAGGATGCGATATCGGCAAGCTTGTCGCCGGTCGCAGGGTTTACCGTCTCAAACGTCTCGCCCGAGATCGCCGGGCGGAATGCACCGTCGATGAAGGCCCCGGTCGGCAGGGTCAGGCCTGCGGCGATGGATTTGTATTCGTCCTGTGTCAGCAGATCCATGTCTCTTACCCTTCAGCCACGATGTCGGCGATTGTCTTTTTCAACACGCGCTTCACCTGTTCCAGCGCGCGTTTGTCGTCCTTGTTCAAGCCCTTCAGCGGAGGCCGCATAGCGCCGGCATCAATCCCGTTCATGGTGACGCCATGCTTGATGGTCTGGATGAACTTGCCACCCTGTTCCAGCACCCGCATCAGCGGCATCATCGCGGACATGATCCGGCGGCCTTTGGTGAAATTCCCTTCGACCACGCAGGCCTGATACAGAGCCACATGTTCGGCAGGCAGGAAGTTGGACCCGCCGCACACCCAGAACGGCGCGCCCCAGGCGAAGAACTCGAGCGCCTGATCATCCATACCACAGCCAAGCTGAATATGCGGGTAGTCGCGGGCCAGCAAATGCACCCGGTTGATATCGCCCGAGCTTTCCTTGATGCCGCAGAAGTTGCGGCTGCGGCCCACACGGTCAAGGAACTCTTCGCCCATCATCGTACCGGTGCGGTGCGGGTAGTTGTACAGCATCACAGGCAGATCGGCGGCCTTGTCGATGGCCAGTGCATTCAGCGCGTTTTCCCGATCCGTCGGAACCGAATAAGGCGGGCTGGCCAGCAGGATCGCATCCGCGCCGATGTCGCGCGCACCGGCGGCAAGGGCAATCGAATCCGGCGTCAGCATCGCGCCCGTCCCCACCACCAACGGCAAACGACCCTTCAACCGCTCATGCGTGAACCGGGCCAGTTCGACACGTTCGTGGACGGTCTGGGCATAGTTCTCGCCGGTTGAGCCACCCGAGATCAGGCCATGCACGCCGTTTTCGATCAGGTATTCGATCACGTCGGACAAGGCGTCCCAATTCACGCTGCCATCGTCGTGATAAGGCGTGACCACGGGGGTATAGATCCCCTCAAACTTGAAAATCGGGTTCATTCCGTCCTCATGCAGGTTTCGAAAGCGGCGGGACGCCCATCGGGACATCCAGCGCGTCAGGCATCACGAACATCTCGATCTGATCGCGTGACAGGTTCCAGTGATCTTCGGCCAGCCTGGCCGCCGTCGCCTCGTCGCGCGCCTCGATGGCTGCGATGATCGCATCATGCTGCTGGCTGGCCAGCGACAGGTTTTCCGACATTTCACCGGTCTGTGGCCGATAAAACGTCATGCCGATCCGGGCGTGATCGATCAGCAGCCGGTTGAACGACGGCAGCAGATAGACATTGCCGGACATTTCGCCGGTCACGTCATGAAAGCGGTTGTTGGCCAAGGCACGGTCCTCGCCGGACCCGGACCGAAGGGCCGCCTTGAACGCCTGCTGGGCCTCTTTCAAATCGTTGATCTGGGCATTCGACGCATTCAAAGCCGCCAAACGCAGGATCGCTCCGTATACCATGGGCGCGGCAAGGAAGAAGTCGCGCAGGGTGGTGTAGGACATTTCCGAAACCCGGGCGCTGCGGTTTGTCCGCAGATCCAGATAGCCTTCGCCAGCCAACTGTCGAAACACTTCGCGCAGCGGCGTGCGCGACAAGCCGAATTCCTCGGACAAATGCGCCTCGTCCAGATCGGCGCCCGGGCGCAGGCGCAGCGTGAGGATGGACACTTTCAGGTGCTCTCTCAGCGCGCTTTTGCGAGACTTGGCTTCGTCTTTCATGCTTTGGCCTCATCCTTAAGTTCGGCGACCGCGGTCGAATCGCGTGCGGTCACAGTTTTGTATTCCATTAAAATACAACTTGTATACAACAAAAATTCGTGCAGCATGGGAGCCTGCGAAATAGACTCATGTTCTGGGCTTTGTCCCAGCTTGCAAACGGTACTGCTCATGCCTCAGACGCGGCACATCACTTTCATCCTTGTCGAGGAGTTCTCGCACCTTGCGTTTTCATGCGCGGTCGAACCGTTGCGGATCGCCAATCTTGTGAGCGGCGAAGAACTGTACCGCTGGTCCTTTGTGTCCGAACATGGCGAGCAGGCCGTGTGCTCGAACGGATCCGTCACGCTGGTGCATTCCGGCCTTCAGGGTCTGGCCAAATGTGATCAGCTGTTTGTTCTGTCTGGCATTCACATGCGTGACCACGTCACCCGCCCGCTGCTTGCAACCCTGCGCCGCGAACGCGCGCGCGGCACGAAAATCGGCGCCCTGTGCTCGGGGGCATGGGTGCTGGCCGAGGCTGGTTTTCTCGATGGAATGCAAGCGGCGATCCACTGGGAATATCACGACGCGTTCATGGAGGCCTTTCCCGAGGTCAATCTGGTGCGCAGCGTGTTCGTGGCCGATGAAAAGCACATTACCGCATCCGGCGGAACCGCAACGGCGGATCTGATGCTGCACCTGATCGAACGCGATCACGGTGAGGAACTGGCCATCGATGTGGCGGATCAGATGGTCTATAACGCGGTACGCAATGCCACTGCCAAACAACGGGTTTCCTTGCAATCACGCAACGGAATGCGCAATGCGCACCTCGCCAAGGCAATCACCATCATGCAGGACAGTATCGAAACGCCGGTTTCCCCCTCGTTCATCGCAGAAAGGCTTGGCATTTCAACGCGGCAGCTTGAGCGGTTGTTTGGAAAATACCTCAACACGTCGCCCAAGAAATACTTCATGGAAATGCGGCTGGAGCGCGCCCAGAAACTGCTGCTTCAGACCGAAGCATCTGTCACCGAGATTGCCGTGGCCTGCGGCTTTGAAAACCCGGGCCATTTTTCGCGCGTCTACCGGTCAAGCTTTGGCGTCACGCCGCACGCGCAACGCAACAAGATCGACTGACATTGTGTGGTAGTGGGTTTGCCGCAATCGAAACGGCAGGGGATGCCGCGCCTTGTCGGCCCATGACGGGCCTGAACGGGCATCCCCCTAACCCTGCCGAGATACCCCCTCATTAAAACCGGACTAGTCAACAGATCGGCAGGATGATGTACCAATAGATTTGGATATTGGCATAAGTTTTGCGAGAACTTGTCAGACATGCGATTCTTGTGCCCTTATTTGTTAATCTTTGCCTCAATTGGAGACTTGTGGTTCAACGAAATCCGGCAACCTCAAAGACCATAACCACTTGCAAAAAATATATATTACAGGTTTCGTCCTTGCTGCATTCAAAGATCGCACCGGGGAGCAATCTGCTTCGATCTGAGGTGTTCGTTTTCTGCCCGGCACCCCAAGGATGGACGGGGCAATCTTGGTTCGACAGATTCGGCTGCGTGCCTGAAACCGCCCAACAGGCGCTCAAGCGCCATCTCTAACGGACTTGCGTCATATCCAGCCTGGGCGCGGCGCGCGTGATTTCATGGGTGCTGGTCGCCGCGCCTGATCCGATGCGAACGTTCAGCTTTTCTGTCCCGCTGAACCGTTGAAAATACGCAAATTCCATCGCATTCAGCGCATCCATATCCTGACATTGAACAACGTAGTCAGCCTGGAATTCCGAATGTTCTCCCGTCGCGGATGACGTACCCCCCTGGCCCGCGTTGTCCTGCTGCCCCGGGACATCATGCGTAAGGATCACGTTTGCAGATGCGGTAAAGCACACGGCCTCGGGCGGGACGACAAACAGGTCCAGCGGCTTGGACAGTTCGGAAATCGCGATGGCGACACGCGTGCGCTCGTCATCACTGGCCACCGGGGTCTCGAAGCCTATGATGTCAATGCTTGGAACCCTGAGCGACAGCGAAAATTTCGTGTCAGCAAGCACGATTTCCAATTGACCCGACCCATGTTGATGGCTGGACGTGATCTGCGTCGCTTGAGCGGCAAGTGCTGCCGGAAAGAGAGACAAGGCCAGAACAGAGCGCTTCATTAACAAAAAACCGCCTTCAACAGAATCACATCCGTGATTTTACCGCGAATCACCTGCCACGCAATGTTATCCCTCGGATCAGAGCTCGCCAGATTTGGGGAGGCGCGTGGGATTCAGCTGTCATTGTCTATATCCGACAATAAAACTCAGGTTGACATTGCCGACTAAATAACTCAGTTATTTCTTCGCAAAACCCGCGGGTCATCCCCGCGCGATCCGACAGTTCTGACAGGAAAGCACCGAAATCCTATGACCAAGTTATTCACCACTGCCAGCGCCCTGACGTTCTGCATGGCGACCGCCGCAATATCGGGTGATGCCCCCGCCAAGGCGGATGTACTGAACACCTATGGCAATATTGCGGAAGCCAAATTTGAGGACAGCCTGATTTCAGCCAGGAAATTGCAGGATGCGGTCAACGCACTGATCGCCGATCCGTCGGACGCAACGTTGAACGCGGCGCGCGCGGCCTGGGTTGCGGCGCGTGTCCCCTATCAGCAGACGGAAGTCTATCGCTTCGGCAATGCCATCGTTGATGACTGGGAAGGCAAGGTGAACGCCTGGCCTTTGGACGAAGGTCTGATCGACTATGTCGACGCGGCCTATGGCGGCGCGACGGACGAAAACGAATTTGCCGTGCTGAACGTCATCGCCAACCCCAGCTTCCAACTGTCGGGCGAGACCATTGATGCCAGCGAAATCACCCCCGAACTGCTGAGCGACACGTTGCACGAAGCCGATGGTATCGAGGCGAACGTCGCAACCGGCTATCACGCCATCGAGTTCCTTCTGTGGGGCCAGGACATGAACGGCCATGGCGCCGGCGCCGGCAACCGCCCCGCGACCGATTATGCGCAGGGCGAAGACTGTACCGGCGGCCATTGCGACCGTCGCGCGCAATACCTGAGTGCTGCAACCGAACTGCTGGTCAGCGATCTGGCCTGGATGGCGGATCAGTGGAAAGACGGCGGTGCGGCGCGCGCAGCCCTTATGGAGAACGAAGCAGCAGGCATCAGCACGATCCTGACCGGCATGGGCTCACTCTCGTATGGTGAGCAAGCCGGCGAACGGATGCGCCTTGGCCTGATGCTGAACGATCCAGAAGAAGAACATGACTGCTTTTCGGACAACACCCACAACAGCCATTACTATGACGGGTTGGGCATCCAGAACGTCTATCTGGGCAGCTATACCCGCATCGATGGCACCCCGGTTTCGGGCGCATCTCTGGCCGATCTGGTCATCGCCACCGATCCGGCGCTGGATACCGAGATGAAAGCGAAACTGGCCGCCACCATGCAGGCCCTGGGCAAGATCAAGACAACAGCCGAGGCGGGATTTGCCTATGACCAGATGCTTGAGCGCGGCAACCAAGGCGGTGAGGTCCTGATCATGGGCGGCGTCAACGGTCTGGTCGATCAGACCAAAACGATCGAGCGCATTGTAACTGCGCTGGAGCTGGACGGGGTCGCGTTTGAAGGGTCAGACAGCCTGGATAACCCGGACGCCGTCTTCCATTGATTCCCAAGCGGGCCGGAGAGGGTTTCTTTCCGGCCCCTGCAAAGCTTACTGATCGTCTGTAAAGGCGGCGAAACGAGCCAAAAACAATGATTGTCTGCCACTGCACCAACATATCCGATCACGACATCCGTGCCGCCATCGACTGGATGCGCACGGCGGATCCGCGGACCATCATCACCCCCGGCAAGATCTACCATGCCCTTGGCAAATCGGCGGATTGTGGCGGGTGCATGCCGCTGTTCCTAGACACAATGCGGGCCAGCGGTAATCTGGAAGTCCCCATGCAACTCCGCACTTTGCGTGCCGGAGCAACACAGGAGAAGGCTGATGAAGGGCGATCCGAAGGTCATCGAATATCTGAACAAGTCTCTGCGGCATGAGCTGACGGCCGTCAGCCAATATTGGCTGCATTACCGCCTGCAAGAAGACTGGGGCCTTGGCCATATGGCCAAGAAAAGCCGCGAGGAAAGCATCGAAGAGATGGGCCACGCGGACAAGCTGATCGAACGGATCATCTTTTTGGAAGGGCACCCCAACCTTCAGAAACTGGACCCGTTGCGGATCGGTCAGACGCCGAAGGAAACGCTGGAATGCGACCTGGCGGCCGAGATCGACGCCAGAGCACTTTACAAGGAAGCGCGCGAATATTGTCGGGAGGCTGGCGACTTTGTCTCCATGTCGCTGTTCGAACAGTTGATGTCCGATGAAGAGGGGCATATCGACTTCCTCGAAACGCAGCTCGACCTGTATGAAAGGATCGGCGAAGCCAATTATGCGCAACTCAACGCATCGAAAATGGACGAAGGCGAATAGCTTTCTTGCCTTGTCGGTGGTCGCCCTGGCGGCCACCCCTTCCCTGTCAGCCGAGTTGCGGGACCTGCATCTGAATATCGCCCCCCGCACCGACGAGGAACGCGCCCGCATTGCCGCCGTGACCGCACCACCGCAGGATTTTGGCGTGTCGCAGCCGTTCGAAGAACTCTCTGCCGGGGCGGCGACTGTCCGGGTCCGCAACGACGCGGATGCGTTTTCACAACCCTCGGGCAATCTGAGCTTCGAGCAGGAGTTGGATTTCAAGGTCGGCAACGGGCTGTTCAAAAAAATCTGGGTGTCGTCACCATCATCCACATTGGCCTCTGACGGGTTGGGGCCGCTGTACAACGCGCGATCCTGCCAGCGTTGCCATATCAAGGATGGGCGGGGGCACACACCCAACGGCCCTGATGACAACGCGGTCTCGATGTTCCTTCGGGTCTCGATCCCCGGTGCGCCGGAAGACGGGTATGCCGGGATCGCAGATTACATCGCCACCCGGCCCGAACCCAACTATGGCGGGCAGATGCAGGATTTCGCGCTTGCGGGGCATCCGGCGGAATACCGGCTGGATATCTCTTACGAAGAAGTCCCTGTTGAACTTTCTGACGGCGAGACCGCGTCACTGCGCCGCCCGACTTACAGGGCCGCTGATCTGGGGTACGGCCCGCTGCACCCGGATGCGATGCTGAGCCCGCGGGTCGCACCGCAGATGATCGGGCTTGGCCTGCTGGAGGCGATCCCGGTCAAGGATCTGCTGGCCCGGGCCGACCCGGATGATGCGGATGGGGATGGCATCTCGGGCCGTCCGAACATCGTCTGGTCTGTTGAATACGGCGCCCCGATGATGGGCCGGTTCGGGCACAAGGCAGGCATGCCGACGGTCATGGAGCAATCCGCCGCGGCCTTTGCCGGGGATATCGGTATTTCAAGCCCGCTTTACCCGGCACCTCAGGGGGACTGCACGGACTTGCAGGTGAACTGCGTAGAGGCCCCGCATGGCGACACCGATACCCGCGAGTTCGAGATCGATCAGCAGGGCATGGGCCTGGTGGATTTCTACAGCCGCAATCTGGGTGTGCCCGGCCGCCGTGATGTCGACGACCCCGAGGTGTTGCGCGGCAAAGAGGTGTTTCACACGACCGGCTGCGCATCCTGTCATACTCCGGCCCATGTCACCCACCGGTTGGAAGATCGGCCCGAGCACAGCTTTCAGCTGATCTGGCCTTACACCGATCTGCTGCTGCATGACATGGGCGAAGGTCTGGCGGATCACCGCCCCGAGGCCCGGGCGACGGGGCGCGAATGGCGGACGCCGCCTTTATGGGGCACAGGTCTGACCGAACGCGTCTCGGGCCACACACAGTTTCTGCATGACGGGCGGGCACGCAATCTGCTCGAGGCGATACTTTGGCACGGCGGTGAAGCCCAAGCCGCGCACGATGCAGTTGTGTCGATGCCGAAAACTGACCGCGACGCCCTGATCCGTTTTCTGGAGAGCCTCTGACCCATGCGTATTCTTAAAATTATTGCCGCGTTGATGATGCCGCTTGCCGCACAGGCGCAGGACCGCGAACCGATCCTGATGGACGTTGCCGAGACACATATCCTGCCGAGGTTCGACAAGCTGCCTGAAACAACCGGGGCTTTGGTCAGTGCATCGCGGGTCGATTGCGATCCGACCTCACCGGCGTTGCGCGCGGCTTATGATGCGGCCTTCGACAGCTGGATTTCCGCCAGCCACCTGCGGTTCGGTCCGACCGAATTCGATGATCGTGCGTTTGCCATGGCGTTCTGGCCCGACACGAAAGGGTTCACCTCCAAAGCCCTGTCCCGGCATATCGCAAACGAGGATGACGCCGTGCAAGACCCCCAAGCCTATGCCGAGACATCCATAGCGGGGCGCGGGTTCTTTGCGCTCGAACGGATGCTGTTCGATCCCGCCTTTGCGGAGAAGGGCGATGCGGATTACCGCTGCGCGTTGATTCAGGCGATCGCGGCGGACATTGATGCCAACGCGCAGGCGATGGCCAATGACTGGCAAAGCTATGCCCCCAGCCTGACACGGCCCGGTGAGAACAGCCGCTACCGCACGCAGGACGAAGCGATGCAGGAACTGTTCAAGGCTTTGTCCACGGGTCTTGAATTCACGGCCGACACTCGGCTTGGTCGCCCGTTGGGCACGTTCGACCGTCCGCGCCCGAACCGCGCCGAAGCGTGGCGGTCGAAGCGATCCTTGCACCATGTCGAACTTTCGCTGATGGCCCTTCGTGATCTTGCGTCGCGGTTGGCCTTTGATCATCCCGATATCGCCGCGGATCTGGATGCTGCTTTTGCGCGCGCCATTGAGAATGCCCAGGCTATTGACGACCCGGCGCTGGCGGGCGTTGCGGATCCGCAGGCCCGGTTCCGTATCGAGGCCCTGCAACAGTCCATCCACGATATTCGCGCCATTGCTTCGACTGAACTTGGCCCGACGCTGGGCATCAGCGCAGGCTTCAATTCTCTGGACGGAGACTGACCCGTGACATCGCGCCGCCGTTTCCTTGCAGGGCTTGCTGCAACCTCTCTGCCTCCGATCCATGGATGGGCCTCGGTGGGCAGGCCGGAGTTTCTGGCCGCAGCGCTGTTCCCGGATGGTTCATATCGACTGGCCGGGCTGGATGCACAGGGAACGCTCCTGTTTTCCGTGCCCCTGCCTGCGCGCGGGCATGCGGCGGCGGCACATCCGGTCAAAGCACAGGCCGTCGCCTTTGCGCGCCGTCCGGGCACCTTTGCCGTAGTGATTGATTGCGTCACGGGATCACCGATCGCGCGGCTGACGGCGCCGGAAGGCAGGCATTTCTATGGTCACGGTACTTTTTCAGCCGATGGAGCGATTTTCTTTGCCACCGAAAACGATTACGAGGCCGGAGAGGGCATCATAAGCGTCTGGGACGCTGAAACCTTTGCGCGCTTGGGCGAATTCCCGTCCGGCGGGGTCGGGCCGCATGACATGCGGTTGATGCCGGGTGGGAAAACGCTTGTGATTGCCAATGGCGGCATCGAAACCCATCCCGAAACCGGGCGCACGAAACTGAACCTGCCGACGATGGAGCCCAATCTGACCTACCTTTCCCTGTCGGGCCTGGTTCAGGAACAGGTGTCGCTGACGCCTGCGCTTCACAAGAACTCGATCCGCCATCTGGTGGTCCGTCGCGACGGGCTGGTGGGCTTTGCGATGCAGTGGCAGGGCAGCGGGGCCGAACATCCGCCCTTGCTGGGCCTGCACCGTCAGGGGGAAACCCCGCACCTTCTGTCAGCGCCTGTGCAGGATCAGAGCACGCTGCAAGGCTATGCGGGCAGCATCGCGTTTTCGGCGGATGGCACAACCGTTGCCATCACCTGTCCGCGCGGCAATGCGTTGCATCGGTTCGACGTGGCCAGTGGCACATTCAGGGATGCGTTCGAGCTTGAGGATGTCTGCGGGCTTGGTTCCGGCCCAAACGATTTGGTTTTCACCACCGGAACCGGTGTGTTCGGCGCGTTGGCCACTGCGCACCCCGAGATCCGGACCCGCGCGAAGTGCCAGTGGGACAATCATCTGGTCCCGATCAGCCCACCGGCATGAAATTCGGATTTTTCCGTCACATAGTTTAGGCTTGGAAGAATCAAACAGCTGCCGTATTGCCGGGCGCGAAACTGGCACCCCTACGTTAAGGACCGACTTGATTGAAACAGACGCCCGACGCACCGCATTCCATCTACGGAGTTGAGAAATGGGGCAAAGGCCTCATCGAGGTGACGGAGCAGGGCGAGATCGGTCTGCGCAATCCCTTGGCGCCCGATGTTGGCGCGATCAGCCTGCCCGGTATTCTCAGCGATCTGAACGACCGAGGCATCAAGGCCCCGATGGTTCTGCGCGTCTCATCCTATCTGGAACACGAGATCGCGCATCTGAACGAAAGCTTCCGGGAAGCTATCGCCCGCGTCGGTTACAGGGGCAGCTATCGCGGCGTGTTCCCGATCAAGGTGAACCAGCAGGCCCAGGTCGTCGACCGGATCGTCGAATTCGGCAAGAAGTACAGCTATGGGCTCGAGGCCGGGTCCAAACCCGAACTGGTGATCGCGTTGGCACATCGGCTGGCCAGCGAAGCGCTGATCGTCTGCAACGGCGTCAAGGATGCCGAGTTCATCCAGCTGGCCATCCTGTCCCGCAAGATCGGGTTCAACACGGTGATCGTTCTTGAAAGCCCGAAAGAGGCTGACACGGTGATCGAGGTCTATAACGAGCTGGGCATCGAGCCCTTGATCGGTGTGCGGGTCAAGCTGACCAACCAGATCAGCGGCAAGTGGGAAGAAAGCTCGGGCGACCGGTCCGCCTTTGGTATGAACACCGATCAACTGGTGGCCACGGTGGACAAGCTGCGCGACGCGGGACTTCTGCATTGCCTGAAGTTGCAGCATTCGCATCTGGGCTCTCAGGTTCAGGACGTCAACGACGTGCGCCGCGCAGTGGGCGAGGCCTGCCGCTATTACACCGAACTGACGCGCGAAGGCGTGCCGCTGACCCATCTGGACCTCGGTGGCGGCATGGGCGTCGACTATACCGGTGAAAAGAAAGCGGCTGAAAACTCGATCAACTACACGGTCGAGGAATACTGCGCCAATGTGGTGGAAACCGTGGCCTATGCCATGGACGAGGCCGAGGTGGACCACCCGACGCTGGTCACTGAAAGCGGCCGCGCTGTGGTCGCCACGTCTTCGATGCTGGTATTCAATGTGCTGGAAAGCACTTTGTACGATGCGCCCAACGGCCCCGAGGTTGAAGCCGACGATCACCACATGGTTTCAGACCTTGCCGCGGTGCACGGCTATCTCAGCAAAGACCGTCTTCAGGAATGCTGGAACGACGCCACCTTCTATCGCAACGAATTGCGCGCCCTGTTCCGCCGTGGATACGTAGACCTGCGCCAGATGGCCCGGGCCGAACGGATCTACCTGTCGTTGATGGCCCGCCTCAAGGCGCTGGCGGCCAGTGACGATCTGGAAACCGACGTGGACGACCAGCTTGAGAAAGTGGCCGATATCTACCACTGCAACTTTTCGCTGTTCCAGTCCTTGCCCGACGTCTGGGCCATCGACCAGCTGCATCCGATCGTGCCTTTGCAGGGCCTGAACCAGACACCCGACCGCCGCGCGGTCCTGTCCGACATCACCTGCGACAGCGACGGCAAGATCGACCGGTTCATCCTGGCCGACGGTGTTTCACCCAGTCTGCCGGTGCATACCCTGCCCGAAGATGATGAATATTTCATGGGCGTCTTTTTCGTCGGCGCTTATCAGGAAACGCTGGGCGACCTGCACAATCTCTTTGGCGACACCAACGTCGTCACCATCGACCTGCGCCCCGACGGAGGGTTCGACCTGCTGCACGAACAAGAGGGCGACACGATTAGCCAGGTGCTGTCCTATGTCGAATTCGACCCCACCGACTGCGTCGCCGCCTTCCGCAAAATGGTGGACGAGGCGATCTCGACCGGTACTCTGAAAGCCAAGGACCGCAAAACCCTGATGAGCGCCTATCGCGACTCGATCAACGGCTACACCTATTACGAATAACCCCCTGTGAGAGGAGAAAACCCCATGGGCAAAACACTGGTTGTCGGCGCGGGCGGCGTATCCCACGCCGCCGTGCACAAGATGGCGATGAACTCGGATATCTTCACCGAAATCACATTGGCCAGCCGCACGAAATCGAAATGCGACGCCATCGCAGCAGCTGTGAAAGAACGCGTGGGCGTTGACATCGCCACCGCCGAGCTGGACGCCTACAAAGTCGAGGACACGGTCAAGCTGATCAAAGAGACCGGCGCCGAGATCCTCGTAAACCTCGCCCTGCCCTATCAGGATCTGGTGCTGATGGATGCGTGTCTTGAGGCCGGCATCCACTATCTCGATACCGCCAACTATGAGCCCGAGGATGAGGCCAAGTTCGAATATCACTGGCAATGGGCCTATCAGGACAAGTTCAAACAGGCTGGCCTGACCGCGATCCTAGGCTCGGGTTTCGATCCGGGCGTTACATCCGTCTTTGCCAAGTGGCTCAAGAAACACAAGCTGGACACGATCCGCCAGATCGACGTGCTGGACGCCAATGGCGGCAGCAACGATCAGGAGTTTGCCACTAACTTCAACCCGGAAATCAACCTGCGCGAAGTCCTGGCCGAAGTGCGCCATTGGGAAGGTGGCGAGTGGAAACACTCTCCCGCCATGACCCACAAGGTCGAGTTCGACTTCCCCGCCATCGGCCCCAAAAACATGTATCTGATGTATCACGAGGAACTGGAGTCGCTCAGTACCCACTTCCCCGAGATCGAGCGCGCCCGCTTCTGGATGACCTTCGGCGATGCCTACATCACCCACGCCAAAGTGCTGGAAAACGTCGGCATGACCCGCATCGACCCGGTGATGCATGACGGCAAGGAAATCATCCCGATCCAGTTCCTGAAAACCCTGCTGCCCGATCCCGGCGATCTGGGCGCGGAAACCAAAGGCAAGGCCTGCATCGGCGACATCGCCACGGGTCAGGCCAAGGACGGCTCGGGCGAAAAGACCTACTACATCTACAACATCTGCGACCACGAAGAATGCTACCGCGAGGTCGGCAGCCAGGCGGTCAGCTACACCACCGGCGTCCCGGCCATGATCGGCGCGGCGCAAGTGCTGAAAGGCAATTGGCGCGAACCGGGCGTTTGGAACATGGAACAGCTCGACCCGGATGACTTCATGGACATGCTGAACGAACATGGTCTGCCCTGGCAGGTTCATGAACTCGACGGACCGGTCGAGTTCTGAAGCTCAATCGTCCTAAAACAAAGGAAGGAGCGTGTAGAAACAATGTCGTCAGATAAGCAAATGGCTGTTCTGATCGGGTCGATGCTCGGAACCTACGCACTCCTTCTTGTTTTTTCCAAGCGTTATAGGACAGATACGGTCGAAATGTTCCGCTTGGAAAAATCCACCATTCGTGTGGCAGTAGAAAATCCTGTCGCTCTCATCGCCCATCTCCTGTCATTTATTGTGCCACTTTGGATGATGGGCCTCCTCTGAAACTGCCTAGAACTTGAGGGGCCGCGGTTAGAATGAAAGGGATTGGATTCCCATGGCAGACATGATGACAACACAGGCCGGCGATGCCGGTGCCTTTCGCAATTTCGATCTCAGCCGCGTGCCAACCCCCTGCTTTGTGGTCGATGAAAAGGCGGTTGAGCGAAACCTGCGCATCCTCGCCGACATCGGCACCCGGTCCGGCGCGCATGTCCTGAGCGCGCTCAAGGCGTTTTCCATGTTCTCGCTGGCACCGCTGGTCCGCCAGCACCTCGGCGGCACCTGTGCGTCCGGCATCTACGAGGCACGGCTCGGCCGCGAAGAATATGGCGGCGAAGTTGCCACCTTCTGCGCCGGATACAAGGACGCGGATATCGACGAAATCCTGTCGCTGTCCGACCACATCATCTTCAACTCTCAGGCGCAAAAAGACCGGTTCCTGACCAAGGCCCAAGCTGCGGGCGTTCAGGTCGGCCTGCGGATCAACCCGGAACATTCCGAAGGTGAGGTGCCGAAATACGATCCCTGCGCGCCCTGCTCACGCCTGGGCACGCCGGTCAGCCAGTTGACTGCCGAGACTCTGACCGGAGTTGACGGCCTACACATGCATACACTCTGCGAACAAGGGTTCGAGCCGCTGCAACGCACGTGGGCGGCTGTCGAACCAAAACTCAGGCCATTCATGGGCCAGCTCAAATGGCTGAATTTCGGCGGCGGTCACCACATCACCCGCGACGATTACGACCGTGAGGGTCTGGTGGCTTTCATCAAAACCATACGCGAGGCATATGGCGTCGACGTCTACCTCGAACCCGGTGAGGCGGTCGCCCTGGACGCTGGAATTCTGGTTGGCGAAATCCTCGACCTTCCAACCAATGGCATGACCCTCGCGATCACCGATATCTCAGCTACCTGCCATATGCCCGACGTGATCGAAGCGCCCTATCGCCCCGCCCTGATGGATGAGGCCGACGCAGGCCATACCTATCGACTAGGCGGTCCGTCCTGCCTGGCAGGCGACGTGATCGGGGACTACACGTGGGACCAACCGCTGGAGATCGGCCAGCGCTTTGCCTTCCTTGATCAGGCCCATTACTCAATGGTCAAAACGAATACGTTCAACGGCGTGCCTTTACCGACGATCGCATTGTGGAACAGCGAAACCGACGAACTGAAGATCATCAAACAGTTCGGCTACGACGACTTTAAGGACAGACTCTCATGAGCATTTTCCTAGACAGTGAACTGACCGCATCCGAGCGCACCGAAGACGCCCGGTTCCGCGTCATCCCGGTGCCGCTGGAGCGCACTGTGTCATACGGCTCGGGCACCGCGAAAGGCCCCGAGGCTATCATCGAGGCCAGCAACGAATTGGAACGGATCACCGGCCACGCCGAGCCTTGCGTCGAAGGCATCTTTACCGAAGACCCACTCGACTGCGCGGGCCCCCTGCCCGAGGTTATGGATCGCCTCGCCCAACGCACCGAAGCCGCCATCCGCGCAGGTAAGGTACCGGTGACCCTGGGTGGAGAGCATTCACTGAGCTACGGTGCCGTGATGGGTGTTGCCCGCGCTTTGAACCAACCCATTGGCATCGTTCAAATCGACGCACACGCCGACCTGCGCAACGCGTATCAGGGTGAGAAGCATTCGCACGCGTCGGTCATGCACCTGCTGGCCCAAGAGGGCATCCGCCTGGCCCAGTTCGGCGTCCGCGCCTTTTCGACCGAAGAAGCGAAAAGCCGTCTGAACAATCACGTCTTCCACGTGGATGCCGAAGAATTGGTGACCGGGAACATCCATTCGGTCGACCTGCCTGAGGATTTCCCCGAGCTGGTCTATGTCAGCTTTGACGTCGACGGCCTGGACCCGTCACAAATGCCTGCGACGGGTACGCCCGTTCCCGGCGGGCTGGGATACTATCAGGCGTTGCGCCTGGTCGAGCACGCGCTGAAGGGCCGCAAATGCGTCGGCTTCGATGTGGTCGAACTGGCCCCGGACGGCAATGCCGCCTGGGACTTCACTGCCGCACAGATCGTCTACCGCCTGATGGCCGCCTGTTAACCCTCGGCCGTTTCGTTCAGCTCCATATGCCCCTCGCCCTTGTTCAAGACGCGGCGCAGCATGGGTTCGAAGAACTCCAGCGGCTTGGTCGGATAATTCGGGTCGAATGCCTTCTGATCATATTCA
This sequence comes from Ruegeria sp. BHSA118, assembly GCF_059613405.1. Taxonomy (NCBI): domain Bacteria; kingdom Pseudomonadati; phylum Pseudomonadota; class Alphaproteobacteria; order Rhodobacterales; family Roseobacteraceae; genus Ruegeria; species Ruegeria sp. BHSA118. The sequence goes on along the minus strand of NZ_JBXWSM010000030.1, from coordinate 5,125 downwards.
TGGCAGAAATAGCGACAATCTTCCCAATAAGGGCTGTTGCGATATTTGTCGCGCGCGTTGCGGTCACCGCCGAGGTGGTGGTTGTAGTAGTACCCCTGAAACACGCAATGATGCTTGAGAATCCAATACGTCTTTTCGCTGACGTAAGGCTTCATCATCGCCGCTGACAGTTCTCCGTGATTGTAGGGCGACAGGATATCGCCGGTATCGTGGATCAGCGCCGCCACCACCAGTTCCTCATCCGCACCGTCCTCGTAAGCACGTGTCGCGGCTTGCAGGCTGTGCTGGTAGCGGTTGACTGGATAGGGCGTCCATTCTTCGTCCAACGAGCGGATGGCATCGAGGATACGGTCTGGCAGGGCCGCATTATACGCCTCTTCATACTCCATCACAGCGTCCCAGTCGGCCTTGGTGGCTGTTTCGAAACTGGTCCAGGTGGGTTTGTGGCTTTTGTCCAGCATGGCTGATCCTTTGGCATGTGTCCTGAACGGAAGCTTAGTTCGAAACCAGCCTTCAAAAAAATGAATTGATTTTATCACAATGATCAAAAAATACTTTCGACATGCAATTCAAAGCTCTGGAAACTTTTCTCTGCGTGGCCGAAGCAGGTGGCTTTCATGCCGCCGCCCGCAAGTTGAATGTGACGCAGACCGCCGTCAGCGCGCGTATTCGCCTGATCGAGGAGGAAACCGGCAGGGCGCTGTTCACGCGCGGTGCCGGAGGAACGGCGCTGACCGAGTTCGGCCGGCAGTTCAAACCCTATGCGGAACAGATGTTGTCCCTTTGGGGCTTTGCATCGCGCGACCTGCCGATACAGGCACAGAACCGCCCGGCGCTGCGGTTGGGCGGCCAGCTCAGCATCTGGGATCCGTTGCTGGTGGACCTGGCGGTTCGGTTCGAACAGCGCTTTGGCAAATTGCTGTTGACGCTGAACTATGACCACGACCTGAACATGGTCGAAGCGGTGGCAACCCATGTGCTGGATGCGGCGATCACACACGAAAAGCCGGCGGACCGGCGTGTCACGTGGTACGCGCTTGAACCCGAGCTTTTGTCCCTGGTCCGGACGCCAAAGGCTGACGGCACGGACGATGACATGATCTTCGTCAACCTTGAACTGGGCGAGGTCTATCAGGACCATGTAAGATCGGCTGCGCGACGGGCGTCGGGTCAGACAGTGTTTCTTGGCAATTGTATGATGGCGCTGCGATATGTTCTGCACCGGGGCGGAAACGGCTATTTCCCCGATTACGTCATTTCCGAACATCTGGCCTCGGGTGCTCTGGAGCGGGTCGAAGACAGTATCAGTTTGCCGCTGCCCATGTATCTGGTTACCCGCGGTGATCGCGAGGAGTTTGACGACATTCACAGCTGTTTGGTGGATCTGCGCGGCTAGAACTCAGGCCGGTGTCGGCATGATCTGGGGATCGCGCTGCCGTTTTCGCACAAGCGGCCGACCAGCAACAAGCAGGAACAGGCCCGAGATCAGCACCCCTATGATTGCGGGAAGGTACAGCAGAAACCAAAGCTCCGGGTCATCGATCACCACAGGGGAAACAAACCCGCGCACACCTTCAAGCAGCACAAGGATGGTGAAGGCGCCCAATATCTGCGGCCACAATCCAAACCGGGAAAAGCTGCCCAGCATCAGGGTTGAATACCCGGCCAGCGCCACGGCGATGCAAATCGCGATCCACGAGAACCGCTGGTGCAGCTCTTCGATCAGTTTGCCTTGGCTGAACCCTTCCGTGGCTGAAACCTCATCCCGGTTGCGGATCAGGTCGGCGGTTGGAATGGCTTCGAGGCTGCGCCGGGCCATCGGATTTGTATTCGTCAGCTCCGAGATGTCGTAGGAGGCGTCCTGGAACAGGGTCGATGACAACACCTTGCCTTCCTTGTTCAGGCGCAATGCAACCCCATCAACCATCACAAGGTGGATGCCCGCATCATTGTTGACCAGATAGGCGGTTACGCTTGAATAGCTGACCGCGTTTTTAGGATCGCGGCGGTCAGACACGAAGACTTCATGAAGTGTGCCGTCCAGATCAATGCTGCCTATGTAAACCGTGACGCCTTCGGCGGGGTGCAGAAACTCGCCTTCGTTCAGCAGTTGAGCCGTCACATCTCCGGCCACTTCAGCCTGCCGGATTTCCAGCTGTTCCACCGAGGCCGGGCGCAGGAACACGCTGATGATCGCCATCATCACCCCGGTAATCACACCGAACAGCAGCACCGCCCGGGCAAGCCGCCAGGGGCTGGATCCGGTGGCCAGCATAACTGTCAGCTCACTTTCGCGGCTCAGGCGATTTGTGGCATAGACGGCGGCGGCAAACACCGCCATGGGCATGACTGTGCGGATCAGGGTCGGCAAAGTCAGCGCGGTGAATTCCAGAAAGACCATCGCCGACTGCCCACCGCTGATGACCCTGTCAAACAGGCTGACAGACCGGGTGATCCAGAACACACCGACCAGCACCAAGGTGAAAAAGCCAAACAAAATCAGCAATTGCCGCAGGAAATATCCATCAAAACGCGACATGGGGCCTCGTGCGTGTGTTCGTTTGCAGCGGACACTAGGGCATTAAGCCGGCAGAGGAAACAGGCATTGGACGCCACGATGTCCCTGTGTGCAACCTTCGCGCATACCGGTTTCACCGCACATCCCCGTTTTGGCATCAGAAGGACCCGGAGATTACGCTTTGTGAAAACAGCCGCTCATGGCACATTTTACGGATTGATTAGAATGGAGTTTGAAAAATGGCACTGTTTTTTTCCCGCCGCACCTATAACGCGCAGAAAAAGAAATTCACCCTCAAGCCCGCCGCAAAGACGAGATATGTCAACATCACCCAGCAAAGCCCGGGTGGAAAAATCCGAAAGGGAAGTATCGTCAAAAAAGCCAAATGGCTGGATCTCGTGCGTCAGGAGGGCGGGGATTCGGCGGTTCTGATCTATGTTCATGGGTTCAACACCAGCCAGAAGGACATGCTGGATCGGCTGGGAAAAATAGAAACCAATCTCAGGGGCAACGGGTATCAGGGCGCGGTCGTTGCCTTTGACTGGCCCAGCGACGGATCGGTGCACACCTACGACTCGGACCGGTCCGATGCCAAGGCGGTGGCGCCGCATCTGGTGGGGGATGGGATCTTGCCGCTGTTGGGGATGTCACCGCGCCCCAAGGTGCATCTGATTGCGCATTCCATGGGGGCGTTGGTGGTACTGCGCGCATTTTCGGACTTCGGGGATTCAGCCGGGCCCGGCAACAAGATATGGTCGGCGGATCAGGTCATGTTCGCGTCAGCGGACATCGATTCAGAATGGCTGGAAAAGGGCGCATGGGGCGATCTGGTTCTGAAAAAACGGTGCAAGCGGTTCACCAACTACTACAGCCGGAAAGACAAGGTTCTTGCCCTGGCCGGCGGGATTGTAAACGGCGGGCGGGCGCGGGCGGGCCGTGTCGGGATGCCCAAGCTGACCTCGAAAGGGCATTGGGATATTTTTTGTGACCACCAATATCAACGAGACGTCCCCAAAGGACAGCGCAAGATGATGAAGTCGCATCGTTGGTGGTTCGACAGCGGCGGATTTTATGAGGACCTCGCCCTGACGATCGACGGCCATCCGGCAAAAACGATGCTGACCCGGCACAAGACAAATATCGGGGATCTGGCGCTGCTGGCCTGACTGACCGGTCGCCACACGCCTTTCTCTGGTGCAAAGCCCGATTTTGCGGGTTCTGCTCAAGTACCGGCTTTGGGCAAATTCTCTGCACGTTCTGACAGCGTCAGTATGCGTTGCTGACCAGAAACGGAAGGGGCGCGCTCGACCACAAGCGCGCCCCGGTCACAAGGGAGAAACTGAAAACCTGCGTTCTGTGCAGAACCTGAACGCCAACTCTTTGACATCCTCAGACAACCAGACTTTCCAACATTCGTCAGTGACGCTGTTCACACTCTGGGCCGGTATTTTTAGATGGCATATGGGGTTTGGTTGCGCTGCGGCTTACAATGCCTGCATGTGTCTCGATTACCGGGTCACCCCGGCCATAGTCGAAAGCCGCGCGCGCTGGAAACGCGCCAAGCACGATTGCCGATTGGTGTTTTGATGCGGATGGCAGGGGCAGCAGGGTTCGAACCCGCGACCTACGGTTTTGGAGACCGTCGCTCTACCAACTGAGCTATACCCCTGTGGTGAGCCTCAGATATGACAGCCGCGCGGCGGACTCAAGAGGCTTTTTCGAATTCCACACCACTATCTGAGCCGACAAACAAGTTGCGCAAAACGTGCAGTGCGCTAAGACAAGGTCCGGTCAGCAAAAGGAACCCCGTGTGAACCTCCGCAAGAAGATCGCAGACAGCGAAGCCGTGCTGAACTGGGTGGCCCGCCGGATTGCCACTTACATTCGATTGGTCAACCGCAGCACACGCTGGCAACGCATCGGATACGAAGAACTGGATCAGCTGGCCGAACAAGGTGAGCCGGTCATCGTTGTGCTGTGGCATCAACGGCTGGCGCAGTCGCCCTATTTCTTCCCGCTGGACAAGGGGCGCATCTGTTCGATCACCTCCTCTGCCCGGGCGGGCAGCATGGTGGGCCGGGTACAAAAGCTGTTTGGCATGGACACGATCGCCATGGCCAGCAACACACGCCACGTCGCCTTGTCACGTCAGGTTCTGGGCAAGATGAAGCAGGGTATCTCTATTGGGATCGCGGCAGATGGTCCGCGCGGGCCCGAACGGGTTCTGTCGACGGTTCCGTTGGTATGGGCGCGCACCTCGGGCAAGCGTGTATTCGGTATCACCTTTTCCACGAAACATGGTCGCGAAGCGGGAACCTGGGATCACCTTCTGATGCCCCGTCCCTGGCGAAATGAAGGCGTGTTTCTGTGCCGGGAATGGACTGAAACGGTGCCCCGCAAGGCCAGCGAAGAGGAAATCGAGACCCTGCGCCTGAGCCTTGAGCAGCACATGAACGACATCACGGCAGAAGCTGACCGGATGGTCGGGCGCGCGCCCTGGTCGCCTGACGCCTAACCGCCCCTGAGACGCTGCATCAGATAAACTTCGCTGCCTTCGGGAATCGGTTCGGTAAGCCCGGTGGCAATGACACGCCCGTCGATCGCGAT
>NZ_JBXWSM010000029.1:0-48125 GCF_059613405.1 Ruegeria sp. BHSA118 | reverse complement strand
TCGATCCGGTTGCGACCAGCCCGTTACCAAAGGGGCCTATCACGGATCCGACATTCAGCAGGCTCAGAAACCAGATCAGCCCGACAGACATGATAATGGCGTCCAGTGGTCCTTCGCCCCCAAAGTTCAACTGTGCCCATCCATTGGACAGCATGGATGGGTCCAGCGCACCGATGAAGGCCACTTGCAGACCAAGGTAGATGAAGGCGCAAAGAACAATCGATAACACCAATGCCGCTGGAATTGCGAATATTGGATTTCGAACTTCGCCAGCCATATCAACCACATGGCGAAAGCCAATGAACGAAAAAATTACGCCCCCGGTGGAAACGGCAGCCATGATACCCTGCGCGCCATAGGGCGCAAACCCATCCGGCTGGGTGAAGTTCTCGATGTTGAACCGGCTTGCGACAAGCAGAACGGACAGGACAACAGGGATGGCGATTTTGGCCCAGGTCAGTGCAGCATTGACGCGCGTGAAGAACTTGACCCCAAGCGCATTCACCGCGACGAACAGCAGCATGAAAACCAGCGCGACGAAAATACCCGCCCCGGTCAAATCACCTGTCTCGGCCGTTTGCAGCCAAGGCGCATACGGCGCCAGGTATTTCAGCATGGCCTCGACTTCGATGGGCGCTGTGGTGTTATAGCCGATCCAGGCAGTCCATCCCATGGCCATCGAAACGATATTGCCATGCGAAAACTGTGGCACGCGCGCGATCCCTCCGGGAATGGGCAGCATGGCGGAAATCTCTGCGAAGGTGATGGCCAAAATGAACATGGCAACCGCGCCGACAATCCACGAGATCGTGGCCGCGGGCCCTGCATGCTGAACGGCCAGAAGGGGGCCGAATAACCAGCCCGAACCGATGATTCCACCGACTGAAATGAAGGTCAGACCCAGCAGGCCAATGTCGCGCTTTAACCCCGTCATGGTGACCTCAGCCTTTGCGTGTGGCCTATAATCGGGCCAAATAGGGCACGATAGCCGTGGAACGCGCGACGTGGCAAGCCCATTGGTTCCAAGCGAAAATCCGAAAAGGGGGTGGTGGGTGATAAGAGATTTGAACTCCTGACATCTTCGATGTGAACGAAGCGCTCTACCACTGAGCTAATCACCCATGACACGCGGTCATATCTTCCCCGGCGAGGCGCCGCAAGCGAAATTGAACAATTTGCGAGGGCAAAAAACAGCGGGCAAACAAAAAACTGGATTCTGACAAAAAACTTCAAAACGCCGCTTGACGCTGCCCGACCGTAGCCATAATACACCCAAACGTTCAGCAATGAACATGCAGCGGGCGGTTGTAGCTCAGTTGGTTAGAGTACCGGCCTGTCACGCCGGGGGTCGCGGGTTCGAGCCCCGTCAACCGCGCCATCGCTGCCTACCTTGGTCCAGGACAAAGGCCACGAAATAGATGCGCGGTTGTAGCTCAGTTGGTTAGAGTACCGGCCTGTCACGCCGGGGGTCGCGGGTTCGAGCCCCGTCAACCGCGCCATTTTCCCCTCAAGATCGTTCGGTTCGCCAGATAGCCAGGTATTGAGCTGTACGATTCCATGCCCACTGTTTGATTTGGTCGGCGAAAACCTGTACGTTCACTAAATGTTCTAACTTTTCTGTTGGAGACTCGGGCAAGCTCGCCTATCTCTAAACCACTTGTTTGTTGGGGGCCGGAAATGGCTGAGCTGAAGAATATAGAGGTGCGCGGCGCGCGCGAGCATAACCTCAAAGGCATCGACGTCGATATCCCTCGGGATCAGCTGGTGGTGATCACCGGGCTGTCCGGTTCGGGCAAGTCGTCGCTGGCGTTCGACACGATTTATGCCGAAGGTCAGCGCCGTTATGTCGAAAGCCTGTCCGCCTATGCGCGGCAGTTTCTCGACATGATGGAAAAGCCCGATGTTGACCATATTAGTGGACTGTCTCCGGCGATCTCCATCGAACAGAAAACGACCTCGAAGAACCCGCGTTCGACTGTTGGAACCGTAACCGAGATCTATGACTATCTGCGCCTGTTGTTCGCGCGCGCAGGCACGCCGTACAGCCCGGCCACCGGCCAGCCGATCGAGGCGCAACAGGTGCAGGACATGGTCGACCGCATCATGGCGATGGAGGAGGGCACGCGGGGTTATCTGCTGGCTCCGATCGTGCGCGACCGCAAAGGTGAGTACCGGAAGGAATTTCTGGAACTGCGCAAGCAGGGGTTCCAGCGCGTGAAGGTGGATGGTGAGTTCCATGAGCTGGATCAGCCCCCGACATTGGACAAGAAGTTCCGTCACGATATCGACGTTGTGGTCGACCGCCTGGTTGTTCGCGAAGGCATGGAAACGCGTTTGGCCGATAGCCTGCGCACCGCTCTGGATCTGGCGGACGGAATTGCGATTCTGGAAACGGCCCCACGGGAAGGAGAGCCGGAACGAATTACTTTCAGCGAGAACTTTGCCTGCCCGGTCAGCGGTTTCACTATCCCCGAGATTGAACCGCGCCTGTTTTCGTTCAATGCGCCATTCGGAGCCTGCCCGGATTGTGACGGCTTGGGGGTCGAGCTGTTCTTTGACGAGCGTCTCGTGGTGCCGGATCAGACGCTGAAACTGTATGACGGCGCCCTGGCGCCGTGGAGGAAAGGTAAGTCGCCGTATTTCCTTCAGACCATCGAGGCCATCGCGCGTCATTATGAGTTTGACAAGAACACGCCCTGGAAAGACCTGCCCGGTAAAGTGCAGCAGGTGTTCCTGCGGGGCTCGGGCGAAGAGGAGATCCAGTTCCGCTATGATGAAGGTGGACGGGTGTACCAGGTGACACGCAACTTCGAAGGCGTGATTCCGAATATGGAACGGCGTTATCGTGAAACTGATAGCGCGTGGATACGCGAGGAATTTGAACGGTACCAAAACAACCGCCCTTGCGGATCCTGCGAAGGGTATCGTCTGCGGGCCGAAGCCTTGGCCGTGAAGATCGCGGGGCTGCATGTCGGCCAGGTGGTGCAAATGTCCATCCGCGAAGCGCTTGCCTGGATCGAGGATGCTCCGAACCATCTGAGCGCTCAGAAGAACGAAATTGCCCGCGCCATCCTCAAGGAAATCCGCGAGCGACTGGGATTCCTGAATAATGTTGGTTTGGAATACCTTACGCTGTCTCGTTCAAGTGGAACGCTGTCAGGCGGCGAAAGCCAGCGTATTCGTCTGGCAAGCCAGATCGGATCGGGCCTGACCGGGGTTCTATATGTATTGGACGAGCCCTCAATCGGCTTGCACCAGCGTGACAATGATCGGTTGCTTGGTACGCTCAAGAATCTGCGGGATCAGGGCAACACCGTGATTGTTGTCGAACATGACGAGGAAGCCATCCGCGAAGCTGATTATGTGTTCGACATTGGCCCCGGTGCGGGTGTGCATGGCGGGCAGGTGGTCAGCCACGGCACGCCCGAGCAGATCGCAGCGGACGCTGCCTCGATCACGGGGCAGTATCTGTCGGGCGTACGTGAGATTCCAGTGCCCGCCGAGCGGCGCAAGGGGAACAAGAAAAAGGTAACGGTCGTAAAGGCTTCGGGTAACAACCTTAAGGATGTGACGGCCGAGTTTCCCTTGGGCAAATTCGTTTGTGTCACGGGGGTATCTGGTGGCGGTAAGTCGACCCTGACGATTGAGACGTTGTTCAAGACCGCCTCGATGCGCCTGAATGGCGCGCGTCAAACGCCTGCGCCGTGTGAAACCATCAAGGGGCTGGAGCACCTCGATAAGGTCATCGACATCGACCAGCGCCCCATTGGGCGAACGCCGCGTTCAAACCCGGCGACTTACACCGGGGCCTTTACCCCGATCCGAGATTGGTTTGCCGGTCTGCCCGAGGCTAAGGCACGCGGGTACAAACCCGGTCGCTTCAGCTTTAACGTCAAAGGCGGGCGGTGTGAGGCATGTCAAGGTGACGGTGTCATCAAGATCGAGATGCACTTTCTGCCGGACGTCTATGTGACTTGCGAAACCTGCAAAGGCGCGCGGTATAACCGCGAAACGCTTGAGATCAAGTTCAAGGGTAAATCCATCGCGGATGTGCTTGATATGACAGTGGAAGATGCGCAGGAGTTCTTCAAGGCCGTGCCCTCAATCCGGGACAAGATGGACGCCCTTGCGCGTGTGGGTCTTGGCTATATCAAGGTGGGTCAACAAGCCACGACGTTGTCAGGTGGCGAGGCGCAGCGGGTGAAGCTGTCAAAGGAACTGTCGAAACGTTCAACCGGACGTACGCTCTATATTCTCGACGAACCGACAACAGGTCTGCATTTCGAAGATGTTCGCAAGCTGTTGGAAGTGCTGCACGAACTTGTCGATCAAGGCAATACGGTCGTAGTGATTGAACATAATCTGGACGTGGTTAAAACCGCGGATCATATCATCGACATTGGACCTGAAGGTGGTGATGGCGGTGGCGAAATTGTCGCCACCGGAACACCGGAAGACATAGCCGATGTTGAACGCAGCCACACCGGGCGATACCTGAAGCCGATGCTGAAAGGGGCGCGTGTCGCGGCAGAATAAGTGCCCAGACGCGGACTCAGTTCAGGATATCTGCGATCGCGCCGATCAGGTTCAATACTTTGCGTGTCTCGGGGTCGACCCGGTACACGTAGTCACCTGCACGGACATATGAGTAGTTTCGGTTCAACCCATAGCGATAAGGGTCATTGATCCAGCGGTAATCGTTGGTAATGAAGTCACCATCGCGATAGATTTTCTTTGCCTGACCCGGCGGCACACAGGGAACGGATTTCTTGGCCAGACCCGGAGGGCAATGCCCGGCCTTGTTTTTTGCAACCGCGGCAACCGGGGAAAGGGCCAAAGCCGCCAGAGTTGCCGTCGTCACCAAAAATCTCGTCATGTCGCCTTCCTTTGCGATTTGGCCAGCCGGGCCTTTTGTTCATGACTGCCTAGATGGTCTCTTGCCCAAGATCTGTCAAATCGTTGGGCAAGATGCCGCCAGTTGTCTTAGTCACGCCTGCGCTTTTCAAACCGTGGCAGCATGGCACTGAAATCGCGTCCCTTGCCATCTTCGTTCTCGACAAATTGCTCATAAAGCGCGGTGGCAACCTGACCCATTGGCGTATCTGCATCTGCACTCTCAGCCGCCTGCTGGCTGAGGCGCAGGTCCTTCAGCATCAGCTCAGCCGCGAATCCGGGGGCATACCCATTGTCCGCAGGGCTTTGCGGGCCGACACCGGGGGCAGGGCAATAGGCGTTCATTGTCCAGCTGTATCCGGACGACGTACTTACCACGTCAAACATCTTCTGCCGGTCCAGACCCAGTTTGTCGGCCAAAGCGAAGGCTTCACAGGTTGCAATCATGGTGACACCAAGGATCATGTTATTGCAGATTTTGGCAGCTTGACCGGCACCGGCCTCACCACAGTGAACAGCTTTCTGCCCCATGATGTCGAACAGAGGGGATGCCTTGGCAAACGCGGCTTCTGATCCGCCAGCCATGAAGGTCAGCGTGCCAGCCGCAGCACCACCGATGCCGCCAGAAACTGGCGCGTCTACGGACAACAGTCCGGCGTTGATGGCCTGATCCGCAACTGCCCGCGCGCTTTCCACATCAACTGTCGAGCAATCGATTAGCACGGCACCTTGTGCCATTGCAGGAATGATCTGATCCGCAACGGCCCTCAGAATCGCACCGTTTGGCAGCATCGTGATGACAGCATCGGCCGCTGCAACAGCTTCCGAAGCGGTTGCGGCTTGAGAAACCCCGTCAACCGTCACGCCTGCTGTGTCAAAGCCAAGTACTTTATGACCGGCTTTTGCAAGATTGGCTGCCATTGGCGCGCCCATGTTTCCCAGTCCGATGAAACCGATTTGCATCTCTTAATCCTCTTCGAATGTCAGGGCGTCCGCACCCAGGGGCTGAAGCATTTTCGACACGGTAACCAGAGGGACGTTCATGTCAGGAAACTGCCAGTTCGGGTTGCGATCCTTGTCGATGATCTGCGCGCGGATGCCTTCCAGAAAATCGCCATGCTCCATCGCGCGGTGGGTGAAACGATACTCCATCTCCAGAGCTCGGCGTATGGTCAGAGAAGGGGAGCGCAGGCGATGAAGAACCTCGATTGTGCAAGCCACGGAAAGCGGCGCGTTTTTCCTCAGCATGCCCAGAGTTTTCGCCGAAAACTCAGTGTCGTTGCTGTGCAGACTGTTCAGAACGTCGCCAAGGGTGTCACCGGAAAAATGCTGATCGATTTGGGCCTGCAAGTTCGCCAATTCACCAACAGGCGGTGTACCGGCATGGTCAGCCAATAGTTCAGCGTTTCCAGAGGCTTCGAGCAACTCGATCAGATCGGACCATTGTGATTGCGGGATGAAAAGGTCGGCAAACCCGGCATAGATCGCATCCGCAGGCCCCATCCGATAGCCGGTTGTTCCCAGAAACTCACCCGCGCGTCCAGGCGCAAGGGCCAGCATCAACGAGCCGCCGACATCCGGCACCAGTCCGATGGAACATTCTGGCATGGCAATCTTTGCGCTTTCTCCAACAACGCGATGGCTGCCATGGCAGCCGATGCCGACACCCCCGCCCATGGTAAACCCCTGAAGAAAACTGATGACCGGTTTTGGATATTCGAAGATCAGCGCATTCAGACGATATTCATCGCGCCAGAACGTCTGACCATACGCATAATCGCCCTTGGTGCCGGTATCATAAAGTTCAGCAATATCACCCCCCGCACAAAAGGCTTTTTCCCCCTCGGCGTCCAGAATGATCAGGTCAACGGCATCGTCTTCCCGCCAGTTGCGCATCGCCGTGTCGATGGCCATGCACATGTCATAGCTCAACGCGTTCAGCGCATGGGGACGGGTCAGGGTGATGCGACCGGCACGGCCTGTGGTGCGGATATCGATATCTGACATCGGGGCCTCAGCGATTGGCGAGCAACTGGCGTGAAACAATCACGCGCATGATCTCGTTCGTGCCTTCCAAAATCTGATGCACGCGAAGATCGCGCACAAGCTTTTCGATGCCGTAATCCGCAAGATATCCGTACCCGCCGTGCAGTTGCAGGCACTGATCCACCACTTTCGACCCGGTTTCGGTTACGAATTTCTTCGCCATGGCACAGAATTTCGTGGCATCGGGCGCGCCGTTGTCCAGTTTCCACGCCGCCTGGCGCAGGAAGGTGCGCGCGGCCTGCAATTCGATCTCCATATCCGCCAGACGGAACTGAAGGGCCTGGAACTGATCGATGGATTGACCAAACGCCTTGCGCTCGGACATGTATTGCAGGGTCATATCCAGCCCGGCCTGAGCAGCCCCAAGAGAACAGGCCGCGATATTGAGCCGCCCGCCATCGAGGCCCATCATAGCGTATTTGAAGCCGTCGCCTTCGGTGCCCACAAGGTTGCCAGCGGGAATTTTGCAGTCGTCGAACTGAACCTGCGCAGTGGGTTGGCTTTTCCAGCCCATTTTCTGTTCCAGCGCCCCAAAACTCAGCCCCGGCGTGCCATCCTCGACATATACGGTCGAGATCCCCTTGGGCCCATCCTGACCGGTGCGTACCATGCAAACATAGGCATCCGAATAGCCACCGCCCGAGATGAACGCCTTGGTACCGTTCAACGTATATCCTTCGTTGGTGCGTTCGGCGCGGGTTTTTAGCGCCGCCGCGTCAGAGCCGGAACCGGGTTCCGTCAGGCAATAGCTCAGAACTGTATTCAGGCTAAGAACATCCGGCATGATGCGCGCCTTTAGATCGTCATCCGCGAAATTGTCCAACATCTTGGCGCACATGTTGTGGATCGACAGGAAGGCGGCGACCGAGGGGCAGGCCATCGACAGGGCCTCGAAAACCAGCGTGGCATCCAGGCGGGTCAGATTTGAGCCTCCGCTTTCCTCGGATACATAAAGCGCGCCGAAACCAAGCTCGCCTATCTGGGGCCACAGGGTTTTGGGAATGGTTCCGTCCGCTTCCCACTGGCGCGCAAAGGGGGCGATGTTTTCCTGCCCGAACGCGTGCGCCATGTCGAATATGGCTGTTTGCTCCTCGCTGAGTGCGAAATCCATGACGCTCCCTCCCGTCGGCAATGAATTGAACGGTTGTTTATTTCTGAATTCTTACAGAAATTTTGCAGGCGCAACAATGAGTCGGTTGAAACGGGTCACAAGCCGGAAACGTTCAGAGATCGGCGTGAAATTCCTCGATCAGGTGGCGCACGACGGCCTGGCCCGGATCGTCACCTCGCGCTGATGCCTCGGCATGAATACGGCGTTGGCGCGTGGCGGAAGTGCCGTTTTCAGCAATCTGCCTGAGCCGTGCAAGCTCGGCCATTGTGCCAAGTGCTTCGGAGTCTTCTGCCAACAACCCCATGAGGTCGCCGATCAGTTCAGACATGGGTTTGACCGAACGGTCGCCGAAATCGATCAGCCCTTCACCCACTCCGTAGCGCTGCGCGCGCCAGCGGTTTTCGCCGATTAGGAAACGATCATATTGCCGCCAGCGCAGGTTGCGATCCTTCAGACGGCACAGCATCCGGGTCAATGCCTGAACCAGTGCCGCCAACGACAAAGTGTGTTCCAGACGGGGTTGAACATCCATGATCCGTGTTTCCAAAGTTGGGAAACGATGTGAAGGGCGCAGATCCCACCAGATCTTTGTGGTGTCTTCGATGACCCCAAGTTCGACCAGAATGCCTGTGGTCCGCTCATACTCGCCCCAACTGGCGAATACGGGCGGCAACCCGGTGCGGGGCAGGTTGTCGAACACCGTCAGCCGGTATGAAGACAGGCCGGTATCCTCGCCGTTCCAATAGGGCGAAGATGTGGACAGCGCCAGAAGATGAGGAAGAAAGTATGACAGTTGCGGCATCAGATCGGCGCGCAGGGCAGGGTCCTCGACCCCGACATGTACATGCATCCCGCAGATCAGCATCCGCCGGGCAACGCCGCCTAATGCATGTTGCAGCGCGTCATACCGTTCTTTCCGGGTGTGGTGTTGATCCTTCCAATTGGCGAACGGGTGGCACGAGACGGCTATAGGCGACAGGTTGTATTCGGCGGCCCGTTTCGAAACGCATGACCGCAGCCGCTTCAGATCTTCGCGCGCCGAAGCGACCGTGGCGTGCGGTCTGGTTCCAACCTCTATCTGGCATTGCAGGAACTCGGGGCTTACCTGACCTTCGAAGTCGCTTTGGCAGGCCGCCATCAGCGCTTCGGGGGCTTCGGACAATTGCAGGCTGTCACGATCCACCAACAGGTATTCTTCTTCGATCCCGAGTGTAAATTCCTGCTGCATGGGGCCTCTCGCAGTTGTCAGTTCCATCAGTGAATACGGAAATTTACGTTTTGCCAAGGGTTTGCCAGGCTGGCCCTTGCAGAGAAACGGTTCGCAACGGTAAGGAACACTGCATCACAGATCGCGGAGCCAGCGCCTTGAAACCCAGAAAATTCCCGAAGATCAACGCCGCCCTTGAAGAATTGGGGGTGAAACTGGTCGACAGAGTTACGGAACAGGATGAACGGGCGCGGCTGGAAGCCTTCGAAGCGGCGGGTGGGCTGACGCGTCCCGCCTATGCGTTGTCGCCGGGGATGGAGGGGTTCGACATCTCTCAACTGGTGGCGGAATACGGGCGTCACAAGGCGGCCCTGGAGGCGCTGAAAGATCCTGCACGCAACCAGACCGGTTATCGTACCGGCAATGGTTACTTTGACAGCCCGGATGCGGATGCATTGTATCTTATGATCCGCCGCTTTCAGCCCAAACGCGTGATTGAGGTCGGATGCGGCAATTCAACCCGTGTGACCCGTCAGGCAATCCTCGACGGCAATCTGGATACCACCATCACCGCGGTTGATCCGTACCCACGCGCCGATATCGCCCATGTGGTCGACCGGTTCGAACAAAAACGTCTCGAAGAAACAGACCCGGCACTGTTCGCAGAGCTGGAGGCCGGAGACATTCTGTTCATCGACTCCAGCCATGTTGTGCGGATGAGCAACGATGTCGCCCATCTGTTCTGTCGCATCATTCCGACACTGAAGCCCGGAGTGGTGATCCATGTGCACGATGTTTTTCTGCCCTACGAATACCCCAAGCGCTTCTTCTATGACTGCCCGGGCTGGGGTGAGCAGTACGTGTTGCACGGCTTGCTGCAATCTGGCGCGTATTCAATGCTTTGGCCGGGATATTACCTGCAACAGGACCGGCCCGATGCCGTTACCGCCTTGCCGTTTCTGGCCGAGGGGCGGGCGCAGAGCATCTGGGTGCAGCTCAAGGAAAACTGAAACCAGAGTGATCCATTGCGGCAAAAGGTCCGTATCCCTTTCCATAACACGCTGGAGAGGAGAAGACAGCCATGTTCCGTCGCACATTCATGGGCGCAGCCGCCGCACTTGCATTCGCCATGCCGCTCAAGGCTCAGGCCGCTGATATCGTCGACACCGCCGTTGCCGCCGGGTCGTTCAACACTTTGGTTGCCGCCGTCCAGGCCGCAGGTTTGGTTGACACGCTGAAAGGGGATGGTCCGTTCACAGTGTTTGCACCCACAGACGAAGCCTTTGCCGCGCTTCCGGAAGGCACTGTCGAGACGCTTTTGAAACCAGAAAACAAGGATCAACTGGTCGCGATCCTGACCTATCACGTGGTTCCGGCCAAGGTCATGTCCGGTGATATCGCTGGCAAACGCGCCAAGGTTCTGACCGTTCAGGGCGACCGGCTGAGCGTTAATGCCAGAAACGGTGTGAAAGTGAACGACGCCAAAGTCGTGCAGGCCGACATTGAAACCAGCAATGGCGTCATCCACGTCGTCGACGCGGTGATCCTGCCGGAATAAACGCCGGGTTCAAAAGACAACAAAGCCCCGGCGATCGACCGGGGCTTTTGCTGGTCAGAAAGGGTGGATCAGACCAGACGAACCTGCGTACCGACTTTGACCAGCGGATACAGTTCTTCGACATGCTGGTTGTACAGGCCGATGCAACCTGACGAGCTTTGACGACCGATCTTACGGGTGTCATGCGTGCCATGAACAAGGTAGGCAGGCCAATCCAGATACATGGCGCGGGTTCCCAGCGGGTTGCCGGGATCGCCACCTTCCATCCGAAGCGGCAGCGAAGGGTCACGTTCGCGCATTGACGGCGTGGGTGTCCAGCTTGGGAATTCCGTTTTGCGCACAACTTTCGTGTACCCGCGTTTGGTAAGCTCTTCGTTCATGGGCACGGAACTTGGGTACAGTTTGTAGGTGCCGTCAGGGTCCCAGTAATGGACGGCGCGGCTGGTGATGTCGGCCAACAGGCAACCAACGCCCAATTCATCGAAATGGTCCTGCCAGTTCTGTTGCGAGAAGGACGATATATTGCGCCGGACTGGTAATTGCGTACTGATCGCGTCTTCCGTTTCCGGGAAAGCATCCGTGCTTTGCGCCCGAACAAGGGCAGGTGTTGCCATCAAAGAGGCCACGCCCAGCAAGGCAGAGCGACGGGTCATGCGGGATTGGGACAAGGTTGCCTCCGATAAGTTCACTGCTCAGTACATTGTTCACGTTAAAATATGGGCGTTGGTTGATTTTTTCCAGAGTGAACCACTTGAATTTCCTGTGACCGGGCGGACGAAAGCAGGTTTTTCGGCGGAAAGATGCAAAAAGCCCGGCCGTTGAACGGGCCGGGCTTCAAGCGTCAGGAAGCTGTAGGGTCAGTCCATGGCCTTGAAGTTGAACTCGCCACCTTCCTTGATGCCCGACGGCCAGCGTGCGGTCACGGTTTTGGTGCGGGTGTAGAACTTGAAGCTGTCCGGGCCGTGCTGATTCAGGTCGCCGAACATTGATTTCTTCCAGCCGCCGAAGGTGTGATAGGCCAACGGAACCGGGATCGGAACGTTGATGCCCACCATGCCGATATTGATCCGGCTGGCGAAGTCACGTGCGGTATCGCCATCGCGGGTAAAGATCGCAGTGCCGTTGCCGTATTCGTGATCCATCGCCAGCTTCAGGGCCTCTTCGTAAGAACCCGCGCGCACGGTGGACAGAACCGGGCCAAAGATTTCCTGTTTGTAGATGTCCATCTCGGGGGTCACGTTGTCGAACAGGTGCGGGCCGACAAAGAAACCGTCCTCATAGCCTTGCAGGCTGAAGTCGCGGTTGTCGACAACCAGTTTCGCACCCTGTTCGACGCCAGAATTGATCAGGCCCAGAATGCGCTGTTTCGCGGCGGCGGTCACAACCGGGCCCATGTCGACGTCATCACCGGCAGTGTAGGGGCCAACCTTCAGCTTTTCGATACGCGGCACCAGTTTCTCGATCAGTGCGTCTGCGGTTTCTTCACCTACGGGAACAGCCACCGAAACGGCCATGCAGCGTTCGCCGGCTGCACCGAAACCGGCGCCAACCAGCGCGTCTGCGGCCTGATCCAGATCGGCGTCGGGCATGACGATCATGTGGTTCTTGGCACCGCCGAAGCACTGTGCTCGTTTCCCATTCGCGGTTGCGCGGCTGTAGATATACTGTGCGATCGGGGTTGAACCCACAAAGCTGACGCCCTGAATGATCTCGCTGTCGAGGATGGTGTCGACCGCTTCCTTGTCGCCATTTACGACCTGGAAAACGCCTTTGGGCAGGCCGGCTTCGACGAACAGTTCAGCCAGCATCAGGGGCACAGACGGGTCGCGTTCGGACGGTTTCAGAACAACGGCGTTACCGCAGGCCAGCGCAGGGCCAACGTGCCAGAGTGGCATCATGGCCGGAAAGTTGAACGGCATAATCGAGCCGACAACGCCCAGAGGCTGGCGCATTGAATACATGTCAATGCCGGGGCCCGCGCTGTCGGTAAACTCACCCTTCAGCATCTGCGGAGCGCCAATGCAGTATTCGATCACTTCCAGACCACGCTGCAAATCACCCTTGGCGTCGGGGATGGTCTTGCCGTGCTCACGGCTCAGCGCTTCGGCCAGTTTGTCCATGTCGCGATTCATCAGGCCGACCATGGCCATCATGACGCGCGCGCGTTTCTGCGGGTTGGTTGCGCCCCATGCGGGCTGGGCGGCGGCGGCGGCCTCGATCGCGGCGGTGGTCTCCGCTGCACTGGCCATCGGGCACTTGTATTGAACTTCACCCGTTGCCGGGTTGTAGACGTCGTCGAAACGACCGGACGTTCCGGCGACCATTTCGCCGTTCAGGAAATGGGTCAGGTCTTGCATCAATAGCTCCTCCGATAGATTTGCGCGCAGAATAGGCTTGCAGGAATCCCGCGAACAGAGGCAATGTCTCAAAAGAGTTTTGCAAAAATGCAAAAGGGATCAAAATGACCCCAAACTGGGATGATATGCGGATTTTTCTGGCTGTCGCGCGCGAGGAAAGCCTGTCTTCGGCAGGCCGCATCCTGAAGATCGACCCTGCCACCGTCGGTCGGCGCATTGCGCGCCTGGAGGCGACGCTGGATTCCACATTGTTCACCAAGTCGCAGCAAGGCTATGTTCTGACCCCGGCGGGACAGCGGCTGTTGGAACACGGGCTGCATGCAGAAGAGGCGATGCGCGCGGCGGCCGGGGCGGTAACAGGACCAACGAAAACCCTGACCGGGCAAATCAGGATTGGCGCGCCGGACGGCAGTGCCAACTATCTGCTGCCGCAGGTTTGCGCCAAAATCAGCGACGCAAACCCTGATCTGGACATTCAGATCCTGGCGCTTCCGCGTGTGATCAACCTGTCCCGTCGCGAGGCGGATATGGCGGTTACGGTCAGTGCGCCGACCGCCGGACAGCTGCTGGTGAAGAAAATCAGCGACTACAAGCTGCACATGGTCGCGACCGAAGAGTATCTGAAGCGACATGATCCGATCCGGAATATCGCTGACCTGAAGGGCCACAGGTTGATCGGCTATATCCCCGACATGATCTTTGACCGGGAACTTGACTACCTGAACGATATTGGCGTTGACCGTGTCGCTCTTGCATCGAATTCGGTATCGGTCCAACTGCGGCAGGTCTGTCTGGGAACAGGGGTTTGCGTGGCGCATGATTTCACGTTGCCGTTTCACCCGGGGCTTCGGAAAATCCTGACGGATCAAGTGAGTTTGACGCGCAGCTTCTATCTGGTCAGGCATCAGGGTGACCAGCGCAACGAGCGGTTGAACCGCTTTGCCGAAGCCCTGACACGCGGTATTCGCGATGAAGTGCTTCGTTTGGAAGCAGGCCCCGACGCTTGACAGGTCGCGGCAATCGCGCAACGCTTTGGAATAAGTGTTATTATTCCGGAGGTATTCTTCATGCTAGTTCAGGCCATCCTGAAGTCCAAAGCGACAGATGGTGTCGTGACCGTGGCGCCATCGGCGACAATCTCAGAGGCCTCGAAGATTCTTGCGGACAAGCGCATCGGTACGGTCGTTGTTTCCGACGATGGCGGCAATACTGCCGTCGGCATCCTTTCGGAACGTGACATCGTCCGGGAATTGGCGGCCAGCGGCAGTGGTTGTCTGAACCAACCGGTAAAGTCTTATATGACGCAGAACCTTGTCACGGCGACTCGTCAGACCACCGTGGAAGACATCATGTCCCGCATGACAGAGGGGCGCTTTCGCCACATGCCGGTGGTTGAAGACGGAAAACTCGTAGGCATTGTCACTTTGGGTGACGTGGTGAAGGCTCAGCTTTCCGAACTTGCGATGGAAAAAGATGCCCTCGAAGGCATGATAATGGGGCACTGACGGCAAGGGTTGCCCAAGCAATCACTTGCACCCGCAGCAAAGTTATGTTTGCTTGCGCAGAAATTTTGTTGCGCAGGAGGGCGCGATGCGGGTTGGATTGTATCCTGGTACCTTTGATCCCATCACCATGGGACACATCGATATCATCCGTCGGGCGGCAGCTTTGGTGGACAAACTGGTTATCGGTGTGGCCATCAACCGGGACAAGGGCCCTCTGTTCTCGTTGGAAGAGCGCGTGGCCATGATCGAAGCGGAATGCGCCCGGCTGTCCGAGCAGACCGGAACCGAAATCATCGCGCATCCCTTTGAAAACCTGCTGATTGATTGTGCGCGGGATGTCGGCGCACAAATCATCGTGCGCGGCCTGCGTGCGGTTGCCGATTTCGAATACGAGTTTCAGATGGTCGGCATGAACCGGGCTCTGGACGATTCGATCGAGACCGTGTTCCTGATGGCCGAAGCGCGCCATCAGGCGATTGCGTCCAAGTTGGTGAAGGAAATCGCCCGGCTGAACGGGGACGTGTCGAAGTTCGTCACGCCCCGTGTCAATGATGCGCTGAAACAAAGGTTAGGCTAGGGCACCCATTGCGGCCGCCGTATCCAGCATCCGGTTCGAAAAGCCCCATTCATTGTCGTACCACGCCAGCACACGAACCAAGGTGCCATCAGTGACTTTGGTTTCAGCCAGTGAAACGGTCGAGCTGTGCGGATCGTGATTGAAATCAATGGAAACCAGAGGGCGGCTTTCCGCGGCAAGCACGCCGGGGATCTTGGCAGCCGCATCGACGAACAGCTGGTTGACCTCTTCTTCGGTCGTGGGGCGTGAAACCTCGGCCACAAGATCAACGACCGAGACATTCGGGGTTGGAACGCGGATGGCCTGACCGGTCAGTTTTCCTTTGAGTTGCGGCAACACCAGGCCCACGGCAGCAGCAGCACCGGTTGTCGTGGGGATCATCGACAGCGCCGCCGCTCGGGACAGGTAGGGATCTTTTCCCACTGTATCATGCACCGGCTGACTGGCAGTGTAAGCGTGGACGGTGGTCATGTTGCCGTGCTTGATACCAAGGCCGGCATCCAGAGCCGCAGCGACCGGCGACAGGCAGTTGGTGGTGCAGGACGCGTTTGAGACCACCAGATCCCCGGCCGTCAGCTCGCCATCGTTGACACCAAAGACGATGGTTTTCACACCGCCGTCACCCCGCGCAGGGGCTGAGATCAGGACTTTCCGGGATCCGTTTTTGAAGTGACGTTCCGCCGCCTCGCGCGTACGAAACACACCCGTACATTCCAGAACGACGTCAATATCCGACCAGGGCAGATCCTCGGGGTTGCGCTCGCTGCTCAGCCGAATTGGACCACGACCCACGTCCAGACCTGCATCGCTGAGCGTAACAGGGTTGGGGTAGCGGCCGTGAACGCTGTCAAATTCGAACAGATGCGCGTTCATTTCGGGTTTGCCAAGATCGTTGATCGCGACGATCTCAACGTCCGTACGTCCGCTTTCCATCACCGCGCGCAGAACCCCGCGCCCGATCCGTCCAAATCCGTTGATCGCCAGTTTCAAGGTCATGGTCTGCTCCGTCCAAATGTCTCAGCAAGATGAGTTAGCGCTAACAATGACAGATCAAGCGAAATGTCAAGGAAAACCTCTGTCACCGCCAGAAAGCGAGCCAGTCCAGAAAGTCGTAAAGCTTCTTTCCTAGGAAAAGCAGATGTTCGGTGCCGTATAGCGCCACATCCAGCATGACACTGCCGAGCAGAAGAAGGCCGAGCCAGATAGCGATTTGGTTGGTCATGGCTGTCCCGAACGTAAAATGCCCGCTCAGATAACCTGAGCGGGCATCAAGGTACAAGCGAAGTCCGAAGGGTCAGTTAAGGCGGCCCATCGCAACAGCTACGTCGGCCATACGAACCGAGAAGCCCCATTCATTGTCATACCAGGCCAGAACGCGGACCATGCGGTCATCGACAACGCGTGTCTGATCCGGTGCAAAGATCGAGCTTTCCTCGGTGTGGTTGAAATCGGTCGACACCAGTGGCGCGGGCTCAAATCCCAGTACGCGCTGCATTGGGCCTTTGGCTGCTTCTTCGACGATTGCGTTGATCTCGGCCACCGAGGTGTCACGCGACGCGCGGAAGGTCAGGTCAACCGCAGAAACGTTCGGGGTAGGGACCCGGATGGCAGACCCGTCCAGACGGCCTTTCAGGTTTGGCAGAACTTCACCCAAAGCTTTGGCAGCACCGGTTGAGGTCGGAATCATCGACATCGCGGCAGCGCGGGCGCGATAGAGGTCACTGTGACGACGGTCAAGCGTGGGCTGGTCTCCGGTATAGGCGTGAATGGTGGTCATGATACCGTGTTCAATGCCGACACCTTCGTCCAGGACCTTGGCCAGCGGGGCCAGGCAGTTGGTGGTGCAAGAGCCGTTCGACACCATGTTGTCGTTCGCGGTCAGGGTGTTGTGGTTCACACCAAAAACGATGGTTTTGTTCACGTTCTTGCCGGGGGCGGACAGCAGCACCTTGCCCGCACCGCGATCCAGATGTGTTTTGGCCTTGGTGCCGTCATTGAATTTACCGGTGCACTCCAGAACGACGTCACAGCCTTCCCAGTCCAGTTCATTCATATCGTAGGTCGAAAACATCTGCATCGGGCCACGACCCAGATCCATCGTGTTGCCTTCGATCGAAACTTCGCGCGGGAACCGCCCATGAACGCTGTCATATTTCAGCAGATGCGCAGAGGTTTCCAATGGGCCGGTTGCGTTGACTTTGATCACTTCGATGTCGTTACGCCCCGACGCGGCGATGTGCGACAGGGTGCAGCGGCCAATACGGCCAAAACCATTGATACCGACCTTGATGGTCATGTGACGTCTCCTGATGCGCTTGCTTTGAGGGCCATATAGCGGCGAATTGGGAATCTCAAAAGGGCAAAAACGGTATATTTTTAAGGTGTTAGCGCAAACCTGCGACGGTTGCGCTAACGCTTGCGCTAGCCGTTGGATCAGGTAGGGTCCAGATGCGGCAGCGAAAGGGAAAGGAAACGCAATGAGTGGTCTTTTGGCCTTGTTGGACGATGTGGCCGGGATCGCCAAGGTTGCGGCGACATCGGTGGATGATGTCGTGGCTGCGGCGGGCAAGGCTGGGGCCAAGACTGCGGGAGTGATCATCGACGACGCCGCAGTGACACCAAAATACGTTCAGGGCTTTGCCCCGGCGCGCGAATTGCCGATCATCTGGCGTATCGCGCGCGGTTCGGTTTTCAACAAAATCATACTCCTGTTGCCGGTGGCCTTGTTGCTGGCCAATTTCGCCCCGTGGCTGATCACCCCCCTGTTGATGCTGGGGGGATCATATTTGTGTTTTGAAGGCGCCGAGAAGATTTTTCACGTCCTGTTTCCTCATGGCAGCCATGTCATTGAAGAGGATATGAAAAACCGGGACCCCGGCCATCTGGAAGAGCAGAAGGTCAAGGGCGCGATCAAAACTGATTTTATCCTCTCAGCCGAGATCATGACCATTGCACTGGCGGCGATCGAAGCCCCGAACCTATGGATGCAGGCCGCGACGCTGGCCGTTGTAGGGATAGGCGTGACGGTGGCCGTCTATGGGTCGGTGGCTCTGATCGTGAAAATGGATGATGTAGGGCTTTTTCTGGCGCAGAACGCGCCGACACCTATCGGTCGCGGTCTGGGCCGAGGGTTGGTCAAGGCAATGCCCGGGGTGATGAAAACCCTTTCGATTGTGGGAACTGCGGCGATGCTGTGGGTCGGTGGGTCAATTGTGATCCACGGGATGGAGGTGTTGGGCTTTGGATGGTTGGGCCATCATATCCATGATTGGGCTTATGCCATTGGGCATTCTGTATCCGCACAATGGACCGGCGCGGTGGAATGGTTGTCCAAGGCGACGATGGATGGGATTTTCGGGTTGGCCTGGGGGTTGGTCCTTATCCCGGTGGCCACGAAGGTGATTGCGCCTCTATTGCCATCCGGCCCCCCCAAAAACGATGACCACTAAAATAGCGAAAGAGAATACCTGTGAACGCAGCACGCACGTCAATTGTTAAGATCCTTTCAGGGCCCAGCCCTAGTCAGCAAGGTGTTAATAGCGCCGCAAGCGATGGGCTGGGCTCAGTGGTTTCGGCGATGAGCGCGGCCGCGGGCCTGATGCCTTTTGATCCAAAAGAGTTGTTCAGTGTATTGCACTTTCGCATTCACTCAGCACAGGAAGCAAAAAAGCGCAGTGGCTGGATGGGTGGGCGAATTTACAATCGCTTCACTGGACAAGCAGCTGAATACATACAACTTTCAGGAACTCATCTTGTGCAGACGTTTTCTGCCGCTGGAATTCAGGCACCGGACTTTGTCACCGCCAGGGGACAATATGAGTTGCGGTTGGACTACGCTCAGCAAGCATATGATGCTTTGAAGGCGCAGTTTGAAGCAGAAGAAAAAAAGGGCGGCTGACACCGCCCTTATTACTGGTTTTCTGTAGCTTAAAGCCCCAGCAATTCCTTGACCTTGGCAACGGTCTCTTCGGCGGTGATGCCGAAATGCTTGTACAGCTCACCGGCAGGGGCCGAGGCACCAAAGCTCGACATACCGATGAAGCCTGACTTGGCTTCGCGGCCACGTTCACCCAGCAGCCAGCGATCCCAGCCACCGGCGCGCACGGCGGCCTCGATGCCGACGCGGACCGGACCGGCGGGCAGTACCCGCTTGCGATAGGCTTCGTCCTGCTCTGCGAACAGTTCCATGCAGGGCATCGAGACGACGCGGGTGCCGATGCCTTCGCCCTCGAGCATCGCTTTGGCTTCCATGGCCAGCGACACTTCGGAACCTGTGGCAATCAGGATCGCCTGACGCTTGCCTTCTGCTTCGGCCAGAACGTAAGCACCCTGCGCGGTCAGGTTCTTGGTCTTGTGATCCTTGCGCACGGTCGGCACGCCCTGGCGGGTCAGCGACAGGACCGAGGGGCTGTCCTTGAAGGTCAGCGCCAGTTCCCAGGCTTCCGCGGTTTCGATCGTATCGGCGGGACGGAACACATAGGTGTTCGGTGTCGCGCGCGAGATGGCCAGATGTTCCACCGGCTGGTGGGTCGGGCCGTCCTCGCCCAGACCGATCGAGTCATGGGTCATCACAAAGACGCTGGGGATCTTCATCAGTGCCGCCAGACGCATCGATGGGCGGGCATAATCGGTGAAGGCCATGAACGTACCGCCATAGGGGCGGATACCGCCATGCAGCGCCATGCCATTCATCGCAGCGGCCATGCCGTGTTCACGGATACCGTAATGGATGTAGCGGCCCTTGCGGTTTTCCGGCAGGAACACGCCCATATCAGCCGATTTTGTGTTGTTCGATCCGGTCAGGTCGGCCGAACCCCCAACAGTCTCGGTCATGATCGGGTTCACAACGTTCAAAACTTTTTCGGACGAGGCGCGGGTGGCCAGTTTCGGCTGTTCTTCAGACATCTGCTTTTTGAACGCACGAATGGCGCCAGCCAGCCGCTTGGGGGCTTCAAACGCATAGGCGCGGTTGAATTCGGCCTGCTTCCTCTCGGAAAGCTGCGCGAAACGTTCTTCCCAAGCAGCACGTTCGTCTGCGCCACGTGCCCCAATCGCTTCCCAAGCGGATTTGACGTTGGCTGGAACTTCAAAAGTGTCGTGCGGCCAGCCATAGGCTTCTTTCGCGGCTTTCAGCTGATCCTGATCTGTCAGTGCCCCATGACCTTTCGAGGTGTCCTGCGCAGCATGACCCAGAGCGATATGGGTTTCACAGGCAATCATGGTCGGTTTCTTCGACTTTTTCGCCTGAACAATGGCCGCATCGATGGCTTTGGGGTCATGGCCGTCGATTTCAATCACATGCCAGCCAGAGGCCGCAAACCGGCGGACCTGATCGGTGCGGTCGGCAATATCGACGGTGCCGTCGATGGTGATGTTGTTGTTGTCCCAGAAGACGATCAGTTTGCTCAGCTCGTGACGACCGGCCAATGTGATCGCTTCCTGACTGACGCCTTCCATCAGACAGCCGTCGCCCGCGATCACGTAAGTATAGTGATCCACGACCTTCTTGCCGTAATGCGCGCACTGGATTTCCTCGGCCATGGCAAAACCCACGGCGTTCGAAATACCCTGACCAAGCGGGCCGGTCGTGGTTTCAATACCGTCGATAAGAAAGTTTTCAGGGTGGCCCGCGGTTTTGGCGCCCAACTGGCGGAAATTCTTGATCTCTTCCAGCGTCACATCGGCATGACCGGTGAGATAGAGCAGCGAATAGACCAGCATCGAACCGTGGCCAGCCGACAGGATGAACCGATCGCGGTCTGGCCAGTTCGGGGCCGAGGCGTCGAATTTCAGGTGCTTTTCGAACAGGACGGTCGCAACATCGGCCATGCCCATGGGCATGCCGGAATGGCCGGAATTTGCGGCGGCGACGGCGTCAAGGGTCAGGGTGCGGATGGCCGCAGCTTTGTCCCAGTGTTCGGGGTTGGCTTTGCGCAGCGCAGTCAGGTCCACGGGCGTTGTTCCTTCGGATAAAAAGCAGATTGCGCGCTCAATACCATTCAGCACCCAAAGTGCAAGCGGAACCGGGCCTTGGCAGCGCCCGATAGGTGAAGAGCGCGGCCCAAGTGATTGAAACCAAACAGTGGGTATTTTCTGTCGCATTCCGTTAGACTGTCGGCAAGCGGGATTCGGTTTTGATTCGGATCACTTCGCGACAGAATGAACCTTGATAAAGAGGTGACAGGGGCATGAGCCAGTTAGAGGAACTACAGCACCGTATTATTGCTGCGATGGATCGTATCAGTGCGGGCGTCGAGGGGTTGGGCGGTGCATCCCGGAATGCTGAGGTAAGTGAGAGGCTTCAGGCCGAACTTGAAGACGAAAGAGTTGCCAATGCGCAGCTTCAGGAACGACTGAAGACCCTGAAAGAGCAGCACGAAAATCAAGTGGACGCGCTGCGTGCCGAACTGGAAGAGCAGCGCACGGAACCAGCGGATGCCGCAGATGCGGATGCACTGCGCGCAGAGCTGGAGGAAGCCAGGGCGAAAATCGCGTCTGTCGAAGCGGCCCGCGCCGAGCTGGCCGAGGCCAAGGCGGCCTTGGACAACAGTGCCGAACTGGACGCATTGAGGGCCGAGAACGAAAGGCTGCGCGCCGGACTTGAGGGCATCGAAGATCCTTCGGCGTTGAAAGCCGAGCTTGAGCAATTGCGTGAATTGCTTGCTCAGGCAAAAGAAGTCGAGGCGGAAAACAGCCGCCTCAAGGCAGAGCTTGAAGATACGGAACGGGTCGATGATCTGAGCGCCGAGCTTGAGATGCTGCGGGCCGAACGGGCCAGCCATGGCGCTGCGATGTCCCGGCTGGATGACGATCTGCAACGTATGCGCAAGGCGAACGAGCAGTTG
The DNA here is from genome assembly GCF_059613405.1 of Ruegeria sp. BHSA118. Lineage (NCBI taxonomy): Bacteria > Pseudomonadati > Pseudomonadota > Alphaproteobacteria > Rhodobacterales > Roseobacteraceae > Ruegeria > Ruegeria sp. BHSA118. The sequence continues at coordinate 26,026 of NZ_JBXWSM010000029.1, read as the reverse complement.
CGGAATTCGGTCGAAGAATTGCGTTCTGCGGCCGCAGAAGGGCTGACGGATGCCGAATTGCTGAACCGCGCCACTGTTGCCGAGTTGGAGGCGACACGTGCGGCGCAGGCTTCGGACGCCGCCGAAGCGCAGGCCGTTTTGGCACGGTTGGAACCTCTGCTGTCGCAGGCAAAACTTGTAGAAGGTGAGGTAGAGTAATGCCCGAGGTAACCATTCATATTGGCGGGCGCGGTTTTGACGTGTCCTGCCGGGACGGGGAAGAACCCTTTCTGCACGCGGCCGCCAAAATGCTGGATGACGAAGCGCAGGTTCTTTCCGATCAGATTGGGCGGATGCCGGAAGCGCGCATGTTGCTGATGGCGGGTCTGCTGTTGGCTGACAAGACGGCGGCAACGGAAGACAAGGTCAAGTCGCTGGAGACCAGGCTGGCCGAGACCGAGGCCGAGCTGCAATCGCTGCGAAATGCGCCCGCGCCGGAACCTGAACGCATTGAAGTCGCGGTGGTGCCGCCATCCGTCACCGATACGCTGGCCGAGCTGGCAGCGCGTGCGGAAGCATTGGCTTCGGTCGTCGAGGAGAAGAAAGCACAATGACGTATCTGCGCACTTTCTTCTGCGGTGCTTTGCTTGCTTTCCCGGCAACAGCGGCACTCGCCGAAATCGACATTCTGTCTGTCACCTTCACCTGCGAGAACGGCGTGCCGTTGCCGGTGACCTATTTCAACGCGCCCGACGGTTCAGGTGCGGCGGCGACGATGGTGGACAATACTTTGGTCGCGATGCGCCAGGTCGAAAGCGGGTCGGGCATCCGATATGAATCTCTCGGAGCCGAAGGAACCTATATCTTGCGCTCAAAAGGCTGGAACGCGTCGATTAGCTATTTGGCGGCGGGTGCCGCCAATGAGCAGGCGATTTATCAGGATTGTTCCAGCCGATAGACCGCTTTACGCGTTTGCTTCGCGGATTTTGTCGGCTGCTTCCTTGTTGTAGCCGACTTCGTTTTCGTCAAACAACGTGTCCAGTTCACCCGAAAGGGTCATCTCGGTGATGATGTCGCAGCCCCCAACGAACTCGCCTTTGACATAAAGCTGCGGCACGGTTGGCCAGTCGGAATAGTCCTTGATGCCCTGACGCACGTCTTCGTCGGCCAGAACGTTTACGTCGGTGTATTCGACGCCCATATAGTTCAGAACGCCAGCCACGCGGGACGAGAAACCGCATTGTGGCATCTCCTTGGTGCCTTTCATGTACAGCACCACGTCATTGGTTTTGACGGTTTCGTCGATCTGGGTTTTTACGTCGGTCATTTTGCGTTTCCTATTCGTTTCTCCAACGGGAGAGTCATATGTTCGCCTCGAAAGAAGCCGAGAAGCTTATTCTGGCACTTTGGTGGTCAGCGCCAGCGCGTGCAATTCTCCGTCCGGGCCGTCCATCTTGCCTTTCAGCGCGGCATATACGGCACGTTGCTGTTGGACCCGGTTTTTTCCGCGAAAGCTTTCGTCCACCACCATGGCAGACATATGAACACCGTCATTTCCGCCGACCTGAATCTCGGCATCAGGAAAGGCTTCGCGCAGCAGGTGTTCGATTTCGTGGGCGCTCATCGGCATGTAGGTAACTCCAGAAGGTCTTTCCCAAGATGTAGAGCGCATGAACCGGGCGTGCAAGAGCACTGGCACATGCAAAAACAACCAAACCCGCACCGGATCACGACGCGGGTTTCGATTGGCATTCGCGTGGCGTTGTCAGGCGACGGCCTCGGCAAAGCTGTTGCGGTAAATCGCGGCAAGTTCATCAAGCGAGGCTTCCGAGCTGCCGATCTTGACCGTCTCGCCGGTAAAACGACCAACCGCATTCAGTGGAACGCCGGCCTGACCGGCCGCAATCATCAATGCCTCGGCCTGATCGAAATTGCACGCAACCAGATAGCGGGCCTGATCTTCACCGAATAGGAATTCAGTCGGGGCATCGTCCAGACATACGCCAACACCTGTGGCTTCTGCCAACTCAAAAGCTGCCAAGGCGATACCGCCATCGCTGAGGTCGGTGCAGGCCTTGATCATCTCGCGGTTGGCGCGGATGAAATCACCGTTTCGCTTTTCGGCATCCAGATCGACATGCGGGGCGTCGCCGTCTTCCCGGTTGAACACTTCGGCCAGAAGGGCGGATTGACCCAGATGCCCCTTGGTTTCACCGATCACCAGAGCGACGTGGCCTTCGCGCACCTCGTTGCCGATGACCTCGTCCGAGTGCTGCAACAGGCCGACTGCGCCAATGGTGGGGGTCGGTAGAATGGCCTGCCCGTCGGTCTCATTGTACAGAGAGACGTTGCCCGACACGATCGGCATATCCAACGCGCCGACTGCGGCGCCGATGCCCTGAATGGCACCGACAAACTGGCCCATGATCTCGGGCTTTTCGGGGTTGCCGAAGTTCAGGTTGTCCGTGGTGGCCAGCGGCTTGGCTCCGACGGCAGTCAGGTTGCGATAGGCTTCGGCCACGGCTTGTTTGCCGCCCTCAAAAGGGTTTGCGCGCACATAGCGCGGGGTCACGTCGGATGTGAAGGCAAGCACCTTGTCGGTCCCGTGGACGCGGACCATGCCCGCACCCAGACCCGGCGTGCGGACGGAATCTGCCATCACCATGGTGTCGTACTGTTCATAGACCCACTGCTTGCCTGCGTAGTTGGGCGAAGCGAGCAGGGCGCGCAGCCCGTCAATCGGGTCGATCTGGGGCACTTCGGCCAGTTCTTCTGCCTGTGGTGTAGGCTCCCATGGGCGGTCGTATTCCGGCGCGGTAGAAGACAGTTTGGACAGAACCAGATCGGCTTTGACTTCACCGTTATGCATGATCAGAAAGCGGTCTTCGGCAATGGTTTCGCCAACGATCGCGAAATCGAGATCCCATTTTTCGAACACGGCGCGGGCCTCGGCCTCAAGCTCGGGCTTAAGGACCATCAGCATACGCTCCTGAGACTCGGACAGCATCATCTCATAGGCTGTCATGTTTTCTTCGCGCTGAGGAACGTTTTCCAGATCAAGACGTACGCCAAGGCCACCTTTGTCACCCATTTCAACGGCCGAGCAGGTCAGGCCCGCTGCGCCCATGTCCTGGATCGAGATCACGGCACCGGTCTGCATGAGTTCCAGCGTCGCCTCCATCAGGCGTTTTTCGGTGAAGGGGTCGCCGACCTGAACGGTGGGGCGTTTTTCTTCGATTGTGTCGTCGAATTCGGCGGATGCCATTGTCGCGCCGCCCACGCCATCACGCCCGGTTTTTGCGCCCAGATAGACGACGGGCATACCCACGCCCGACGCGGCCGAATAGAAGATCTTGTCACTGTCAGCCAGACCGGCCGCAAACGCATTTACAAGGCAGTTGCCATTGTATGCGGGGTGAAAGCGCACTTCGCCACCGACGCAAGGCACGCCAAAGCAGTTGCCATAGCCGCCGATACCCTCGACCACGCCGTTGACCAGTTGACGGGTCTTGTGGTGGCCGGGTTCGCCAAAGGACAATGCGTTCATGGATGCAATAGGACGAGCGCCCATGGTAAAGACGTCGCGCAGGATGCCCCCTACGCCGGTCGCTGCACCCTGATAGGGTTCGATGTAAGACGGGTGGTTGTGGCTTTCCATCTTGAAAACAACAGCCTGACCGTCGCCAATGTCCACCACACCTGCATTTTCACCGGGTCCGCAGATCACCTGGGGCCCGGAGGTGGGCAGGGTGCGCAGCCATTTCTTGGAAGATTTGTAGGAACAGTGCTCGTTCCACATCGCCGAGAAAATGCCGAGCTCGGTGAAAGTAGGTTCACGCCCGATGATCTCGAGGATCATGTCATATTCCTCGGGCTTGAGCCCGTGTGCGGCAATCAGATCGGGTGTGATGGCGGGCTCTTGCATCTTCTGTCCTGTGTCCAAGTGGGCCGAGATTGCGCGCCTTGTAGGGCAAGCGCGCGCGTGTGGAAAGGGTCAAGACGGCGCAGGTTGCGTCTTTCAAAGAAAAACGGAACCGGCATCACTGCCGGTTCCGGATGTATGCGCCCCGAAATGGGTGCATGCAGCTGGCGTGGACCGCGAAGCTTACGCCGATCCCTGATCCTTGTTGAGCTGCGCTGCGGCTGCGGCGCCAACAGCCGTCTTCTGTTCCGGGGTCAGGTTTTCATTGTCGTCCAGCCCCGGAATCGCAACGCGCACCTCGCGGCGGGCAAAGTCGATGCCGTTTTCCTTGAAGGCCGCCTTGACCCGGTTGAAGATCTCCTTGCGCAGTGTGAACTGCTTGCCGGGCTTGGCCATGAACTTGCCGCGGATGATCATGCCGACATCGTCAAAGTCGAACACACCTTGCGATTTGAACGGTTGCAGGAAGCCATCCTTGTGGGTCTCGTCCTCCATCATCTCAGCACCGATCTTCTTGAAGATCTTCTTGACCTTGTTGGGATCGGTGTCGAACGGCACGGTGAATTTCAGCTTCATGATCACCCAGTCGCGGCTGAAATTTGTCAGCTTCTGAATCTCACCATACGGAATCGTGTGTACGGGGCCGCGATGGTGACGCAACTGCATGGAGCGAACCGAGATTTTCTCGACGGTTCCCATCGTGCCGCCAACATCGACATATTCTCCGACGCGGAAGGCATCGTCGATCAGGAAGAAAACCCCGCCCACGATGTCAGCAACCAGCTTCTGCGCACCAAAACCGATCGCCAGACCCAGAACACCGGCACCAGCCAAAAGCGGCGTGATATTGATGCCCAATGCACCCAGCGCCAGCAGGCCAAAAATCACGGCAATCGTGATCTGGGCCGTGATCCGCATCAGGGGCAGAACCGTCGCCAGACGAGAGCCGCCGGCACCGCCGCCTTCACCGCCTGCTTCTTCGTCCAGCGCCTCGGCCGCAGTCTGTTCCTTGGCCAACCGGCGGTTGATCCAGAGTGAGACGACCTCGTTCAGGATATAGCCAACGGCAATGATCAGCAGGAATTCGATCACAGCACCGCCGACTTCGGCACTGACACCGGCCGACGCGACATTGCGCAGATCAAGATGCCATGCACGTGCAATCATGAAAACCACGACCAAGCCCGCGATAACGCGACCAATCCGGATATAGCTGCGTTTCGCGGAACGGTAGGCGCGTTCGGCAAGAGGACCTTCACCCGACATGGGCGGTTGCAAATGCCGCACGAGACCACGGATCAGCGTATCCAGCGCAGGGGCAATCAACAACCAGAACATCGTCGTGAAATGCGCACCACTGGTCAGCAATCTCAATGTTGCCGGATCACGCTGCGCGACCAGGAACTCGACCAGCAGCCAGATTGCCACCGAAACGCCGATGGCAAAATAGGGGTAATAATGCGCAACTTCTTCATCGAATTTCGTGTGATCCGGGTCTGTCCCCAGCATCATCTGCGACAGTCCTTCACGCGCGGTCCAGGCGATTACGGCGACATAGACGTGAATTGCTGCGTTCAGCCAGAAGCCGATGCGGGTATCGTCACCCGTGATGCCATTGAGCGCGTTGAACCGAACGACGAACAGCGTGAAACCGATCAGGATCAAAAGGCCGATCAGGTTGCGGTGCAGGTACTTTGCCCAGTGGTCGTCGATATTGACCAACCGAAATTGCGGCTTCTCTGGTGCCAGAACAAACCGGGAGGCAGCGGCACCCAAACGCGGCACCCAGATAAGATAGAATACAAACGGTGCAGCATAGGTGATCTGTTCCGTTGTCAAAAGACCGCGGCCAACCGCGCGGATCACGACATAGAAAACGATCAGACCGGCGATTTCCCGGCAGAACCGACGAAACAGGTATCTGACGGCGCCCCAAAGGTCGGCCTCGTCCGCGGCTTCGGTTGCTTCATGCCAGCGGCGGGTCAGGAAGATGAACAGCTTTTCCGCAATGAACCCGACGACAAGCACAGAGAGGACAAGCCCCATAAGTGTAAAGACGCCAGTCGTTCCGAACGTATCGCTAAAATTGCTGAACGCGGTAATCTGCGCGGTCACTATGTTGGGAAGCGTGGTCAGAACATGTGTCCAGGACGCGACCATGGCTGCCCAGATCTCGCTTATCTCGGTCAACGGGTCTTCTACGTTTGCTTTCTCGGCGGCTTGTTTTTCCGCCACGGCATCAAGGCGTTCCAACAGAATTGCGCGAACTTGGTCATCGGACATGCGAGCAACAAGATCGTCGACCTGTTCGGGCGTGAGGTCTTCCGGAATGGTCACTGTAGAAGCTGAACCGGCGTCCTGTGCGTATAGTGGCACTGCCATAAACAATGCAGAGACGAGCGCCAAAACCAGGCGGAGTGGGTGGAACATGTATTTTCCCTCAAACACGAAATTGTATCGTTTTTTGGGGATCATATGCCTATGCGTGTATTTTTCCCAGAGCTTTCGCAGACTTAATGCAGGGTCCAGCCAAAAAAAAGGCCGAGCAATAAGCTCGGCCGTAGTCCAACAGGGAGGTATGAAGATGATGAGCGTTTCAGCATCACCGCCTTCGAGTGCTCATTTAGGGGTCAGATTGTGAACGTTCAAGGCAATTTACCCTGTGATCTATTCATGTCCGATATGCTTTTTACGCATAGCTACAGTTTTCCCATCTGTTTCAGTTGCTTACGCTGTGCGATGATTTCGTCCTGCACGAAATCGCGAAACGCGCCAACGCGCTTTGAATGCCGCAATTCTTCCGGATAGGCCAGATAGACCGGAACATCTGCGGTTTCTATGTCTGACAGGATGGGCACAAGGTGCGGAAAATCCTGCGTGACGTAATCCGGCAGAACACCGATGCCCAGATTGTGCAAAACGCCCTGAAGCACACCAAAATAGTTGTTCACAGTCAACAAGGATGCCGGATTGTAGGTCATCAGGTGGCGCACCATGGCGGCACTGGCCCCAACCTGCGGTGCCGCAGGGGTCTGGCAGATCAGACGGTGGTTCTTGATCTCTTCCAGGGACTGCAACATGCCGCCGTGGCTTTCGATATAGTCCTGCGTTGCATATAGTACCATCTGAACTGTCATCAGGCGCTTGCGCACCAGGTCCGCCTGGCTGGGCTCTTTCATGCGGATGGCGACGTCCGCTTCGCGCATCGGAAGATCCAGAACGCGTTCTTCAAGCATCAGGTCGATGTTCAGATCAGGGTATTGCTCATAGAGTTTGGGCAAGCGCGGTGCCAGCCAGAGTGTACCAAAGCCGAAGGTCGTCGTGACCCGCAAAACACCAAAGACTTCTTCCTCGCTGTCCCGAATACGCGCAGCTGCGGCATCCAGCCGTTTCGACATGGCGGATGTGGCGTCAAACAACAACTCGCCCTGTTCGGTGAGAATCAGCCCCCGCGCGTGACGGTGGAACAGGGTGGCATCCAGAGACTCTTCCAATGCGCGGATCTGTCGGCTTACGGCGGATTGAGACAGGTTCAGCTTGTCTCCGGCGTGCGTAAGGCTGCCCGCATCGGCTACCGCATGAAATATTCTAAGCTTGTCCCAATCCATCACCGCAACTTTCGTTATCTTTCAGAAGCCCTATATGAAATAGGTGACAAGTTCTACATTCAATGGACGAAATCGTTACATATCAGTGGATAAATTCTATACAGGTCAGAAATTATGACCTAAAATGAACCCAAGTAAAGCACACTGATCTGACGAGGGGAGACGTCTGATGAGCCAGCCACAGATAACGCTGAACGACCGGTTCGATCTTGAGAAAAACCCGGTTCTTCTGAATGGAACGCAGGCGCTTGTGCGCTTGATGCTGATGCAAAAGGCCAGAGACCGGCAAGCGGGGCTTAATACAGCGGGATTGGTCACCGGGTACCGCGGGTCTCCTTTGGGGGCAGTCGATCAGCAAATGATGCGGGCGCAAAAGCCACTGGCCGAAAGCGATGTCACGTTTCAGTTCGGCTTGAACGAAGACCTGGCGGCCACCGCGCTTTGGGGCAGCCAGCAGGCGGGTCTGCGCGGCGACGGCAAATTCGATGGGGTATTCGGGCTTTGGTATGGCAAGGGGCCGGGCGTCGACCGGTCCGGTGACGTCATGCGCCACGCAAACATGGCGGGGACAGCCAAACATGGCGGTGTGCTCGTGGCGATGGGCGATGACCATACCGGCGAAAGCTCGACGGTGCTGCATCAGTCGGAATGGTCGCTGGTCGACATGTACATGCCGATCGTCAGCCCTGCTGGCGTTCAAGAAGTCCTCGACTATGGAATTTATGGATTTGCACTCAGCCGTTTCGCGGGGGTCTGGGTGGGCCTGAAGACGATGAAAGACACGATCGAAGTTACCTCGGTCGTGGATGGAAGTCCGGACCGGATGCAAATGGTCATCCCTGAGTTCGACATGCCGGAAGGTGGGTTGAACATCCGGTTGGGGGACACGCCGCATCTGCAGGAAACGCGTGTTATCGATTACAAAAGATTCGCGGCCGAGACGTTTTCGCACGCCAACAAGATGGACAAGCGGATGTGGGGCAATCCCGGCGCCAAGATCGGTTTCGTCGCGGCGGGCAAAAACTGGCTGGACCTGACACATGCGCTTTCGCTTTTGAATATCGACGAAGCCGAGGCCGAGCGTCTGGGGATTACCACATACAAGGTGGGGCAGACTTTCCCGCTGGATATGGCCGGATTCCACGACTGGGCCGAGGGGCTGGACCTGATCGTGATCGTCGAGGAAAAGCGCAAGCTGATCGAGGTTCAGGTCAAGGAGGCCATTTTTGACGACCGGCGCGGACGCCGGGTCTATGGCTGGTACAAAGGCGGTGCCGGGACATTGCACCGCGAAGAACTGTTCCCGACGCGCGGTGCGCTTGACCCGATCATGATCGCTGAAAAGCTTGGCGAGATCCTGGTAGAAGAGGGGCGCGAGACCGATGGTATCCGGGCCGGGCTGGCGTCTTTGTCAGAAGCACGCCGGGCCGACAATGCACAGGAAATCGCGACGCGACTTCCGTATTTCTGTTCCGGCTGCCCGCATAACAGCTCGACCAGGGTACCGGAAGGCAGCCGCGCCTATGCCGGCATCGGCTGTCACTACATGGTTCAATGGATGGATCGCGAGACGACCGGTTTCACTCAGATGGGTGGGGAAGGCGCGAACTGGATCGGCGAGGCTCCGTTTTCGACGACCAAGCACGTGTTCCAGAACCTTGGCGATGGCACGTACAACCATTCGGGCGTTCAGGCGATCCGGGCAGCGTTGTCTGCGGGTACGAACATCACCTTCAAGATCCTGTTCAACGACGCGGTTGCCATGACCGGCGGGCAGGACAACGAAGGCGACCTGACCGCCGAACGGATCGTTGCCGAGGTCCAGGCTATGGGTGTCCGAGAGGTGGCCCTGGTTTACGATGAAAAAGAAGACGTCAACTTCAAGGCTTTGCCCGCCAGCGTTCAGACATACGAGCGGGCCGACCTCATGCAGGTGCAGGAGAAGTTTCGAGAGATCAAGGGCGTATCGGTCATCGTCTATGTACAAACCTGCGCAGCCGAAAAGCGCCGCCGCCGCAAGCGCGGCACATTCCCCGATCCAGACAAGCGTGTGTTCATCAATACTGATGTCTGTGAAGGCTGCGGTGATTGCGGTGTACAGTCAAACTGCGTGTCGATCGTTCCCAAACAGACCGAGCTGGGCCGCAAGCGGGCCATAGATCAATCGAGCTGCAACAAGGATTTTTCGTGCTTGAACGGCTTCTGCCCGTCTTTCGTGACGCTTGAGGGCGCAAAAATTCGCAAAGAGGCGACGACCGAAATTGATCTGCCAGATTTGCCAACACCGGATCTGCCGAAGATCACCGGTACGCACAACGTCGTGATTACCGGTGTTGGCGGTACGGGTGTCGTCACCATTGGCGCCATCCTTGCGCAGGCGGCGCAGATCGACGGAAAAGGCGCGGGTATGATGGAAATGGCGGGCCTGGCGCAGAAAGGCGGCGCAGTCCACATTCACTGTAGATTGGCCAACCGCCCCGAGGACATCAGCGCGATACGCGTCGCCACTGGCGAGGCCCACGCGCTGATCGGCGGCGATCTGGTGGTCTCGGCCGGCGCAAAGACGTTGGGCCTGACGCGCACCGGGCGTACGGGGGCTGTCGTGAACAGCCATGAAACGGTGACGGGCGACTTCACGCGTGATACCGAGTTCCGCATTCCGGCGGACCAGCTGGAACTGGCCCTGCAAGCGCGGCTGAAAGAAGATGTCTCGCTGTTTGACGCGACCGAGTTGGCGCGCGCGGTGATGGGGGATTCAATCTATTCCAACATGATGATCTTCGGCGCGACCTGGCAGCGCGGGCTGTTGCCGGTCAGCCATCAGGCGATCTTTGAGGCCATCGAATTGAACGGCACAGCGGTCGAACGCAACAAACGTGCGTTTGATATCGGACGTTGGGCGGTTCTGCACCCGGAAGATGTGCAATCCATCCTTGCGCCGACCGTGGCAAAAATGCCCAAGACACTGGACCAGATCATCGCGTTTCGCGCGCAGCACCTGACGGAATATCAAAGCACCCGGCTGGCCAGGCGGTACCGCAAGCTGGTGGACAGTGTCGAGGACGCGGATGTGCGCGAAGCGGTGGCAAAAGGGTATCACAAGCTGTTGTCGTACAAGGACGAATACGAGGTTGCGCGCCTTCTGTTGACCAGTCGGGAAAAAGCGGCGGCCGAGTTTGACGGTGACTTCAAGATGACCTTTCACCTTGCCCCGCCGATATTCGGCGGATCGGGCAGCAACGGCAGGCCGAAAAAGCGTGCATTCAGCGAATCCATCCTGACTGCATTGAAGCTGTTGACCAAACTGAAGGCATTGCGCGGCACTCCACTGGACATTTTCGGATATTCATCCGAACGCAAGATGGAGCGCGCCCTGATCCGACAGTATGAAAAGGACATGCGCGAGGTTCTGCCCCTGGTGTCGCAGGACACCCGCGATGCGATTGTCGCCCTGGCCCGTTTGCCGCTGGATATCCGCGGATTTGGGCCGGTATTGCGGGAAAATGAGGCCAAGGCTGCGAAACGGCGAGAGGAGTTGCTGGCGGTCATCCGCAGCGGTGGGCCTGAATTGCAAGCTGCGGCAGAGTAATTCGTCACAAGGGTGTCACGATAGCTGGTCAAACCTGTTGCTTGTACTTATTTTGCGGGCAGCAAAACGGAGCCCTTCATGTCTTCTCGTCGTCATGTCGTTCGTGACATCTCGTATGCGCATTCCGCCGAAACCAAGGGTGGGCGGTTGGTCATCAGGCTGATGGAGAACACCACGGGACGGTTGCGTCTGATCAAACGGGCCGACGGATACGAACAAGAAGTCGCAAAGGGTCGGGATTTTTGGTCGGTCATGGTCGATCGCTATGGATTGACCCTGGATGTCGTCGGTGGCTCGCTGGCGAATATCCCCAAAGAAGGTCCGCTTATCCTGATTGCAAACCATCCGTATGGAATTCTGGATGGGCTGATGATGGGGCATATATTGTCTCAGACCCGTGGTGATTTCCGAATTCTCGCAAATCGCGTTTTCCGCAAGGCCGAAGACCTGAACCGTATCGTTTTGCCTGTTTCGTTCGATGAAACGAAAGAAGCGGTGAAACTGAATCTGGATACGCGGAAAACCGCATTGAACTACCTTGGCGATGGTGGCGCGATCGGAATTTTCCCTGGGGGTACGGTCAGCACCGGCGTTAATCCGTTCGCGTATCCCATGGATCCGGGGTGGCGCGGTTTCACAGCCCGCATGGTGGCGAAATCCAATGCCACTGTCGTTCCGGTGTTCTTCGACGGGCACACGTCACGTCTGTTTCAGATTGCAAGCCATATGCACAACACCCTGCGCATGGGGTTGCTGATCAAGGAGTTCAAAAAGCGTGTCGATACTCCGGTCAAAGTGGTGATTGGCGCGCCGATCAGGCGCGACATTCTGGATCCGTTGGGCAAGGATACGCGCAAGATGATGGATTTCCTGCGCAAAGCGACGTATGAGCTGTCTCCGACACCGCTGAAGTCTTATGACTATGGCTATGAATTTGAGGAACGGCATCGCGCCTGAAGGGGCTAATGGCAGTAGGTATCTTTGATTCCGGATTGGGCGGTCTTACCGTCCTGAGCGCCGCGCAGACACGTCTGTCTGACGTTGATTTCCTGTATTTCGCGGACAGCGCGCATGCCCCATACGGTGTGCGCGATGCCGAGGACATCTATCAGCTGACCCGAAAGGCCGTGCAGGACCTTTGGGATCGCGGCTGCAACTTGGTGATTCTGGCCTGCAACACCGCCAGCGCGGCGGCGCTGCGCCGGATGCAGGAAGAGGGCGTGCCCGAAGGTAAACGTGTGCTTGGTGTCTTTGTTCCCTTGATCGAAGCCCTGACCGAACGGCAATGGGGCGACAATTCCCCACCACGCGAAGTGGCGGTCAAGCATGTCGCCTTGTTCGCCACGCCCGCCACTGTATCCAGCCGGGCCTTTCAGCGCGAGTTGGCGTTCCGGGCAATTGGCGTGGATGTCGAGGCGCAGGCATGTGGTGGCGTCGTGGATGCCATTGAAGACGGTGACATGATCCTGGCCGAGGCGTTGGTGCGCAGCCATGTGGAAGCCCTCAAGCGCAAGATGCCTGAACCGCAGGCGGCTATTCTGGGCTGTACGCATTACCCGCTTTTAGCTGACGTGTTTCAGGCGGCATTGGGACCTGACGTGCAGGTCTACAGCCAGGGGGCGCTGGTTGCGGAAAGCCTTGCAGATTATCTGCATCGCCACCCCAAGATGCTGGGTAACGGCCCTGGAGGGTTCCTGACGACGGGGAAACCCAATGTGGTGAGCGATCGGGCGACACAGTTCCTCCGACGACAAATCACATTCGAGGCCGCCTGACTTAGGTCAAGGACGCGGCCGCTCTGCTTTCATTATTTCAAGACCGTCGCATCGGCGGTCGTAACATGTGACACACGTTGAGAAGAGGTCTGACATGACCCATAAAATCGCAATTCTGGGCGCTTCGGGCTATACCGGCGCAGAACTGGTGCGGCTGATCGCCGAACACCCCAACATGGAAATCACCGCGCTGGCCGCCGAACGCAAGGCGGGGATGACCATGGCGCAGGTTTTCCCGCATCTGCGCCACATGGACCTGCCGGATCTGTGCAAGATTTCCGAAATCGATTTTTCCGGGATCGATCTGTGTTTTTGTGCCCTTCCGCACAAGACCAGTCAGGAAGTGATCAGTGCACTGCCCAAGGATCTGAAGATCATCGATCTGTCTGCTGACTTCCGGCTGACTGACCCGGATGAATATGAAAAGTGGTACGGAAACCCGCATACCGCGCTTGAGCAGCAGGAAGAGGCCGTTTATGGCCTGACCGAGTTCTATCGCGACGAAATCCGGGGCGCGCGGCTGGTGGCGGGCACGGGGTGCAACGCGGCAACCGGTCAATACGTTCTGCGGCCGCTTGTTTCTGCCGGGGTGATTGATCTGGACGATATCGTGCTGGACCTGAAATGTGCTGTATCCGGGGCAGGGCGGTCGCTGAAGGAAAACCTGCTGCACGCCGAACTGAGTGAAGGCGCCAACGCCTATGCCGTCGGCGGGACCCACAGGCATCTGGGCGAGTTCGATCAGGAGTTTTGCAAACTGGCCGGGCGTGCGGTTCATGTGCAGTTCACACCGCACCTGATCCCTGCAAACCGGGGCATTCTGGCCACGACCTACGTGAAAGGTGACCCGAACAGCATCTATGAAACGCTTGCAAAGGCTTATGCGGATGAACCCTTCATTCAGATGCTTCCGATGGGCGAGACACCATCGACCCACCACGTGCGCGGGTCCAACTTCTGTCATATCGGTGTTGTGGCAGACCGGATCGAACGGCGCGCGATCGTGATCGCAGCGCTGGATAACCTGACAAAAGGTAGCAGCGGCCAAGCCTTGCAGAACGCCAACCTGATGTTAGGTGAGATAGAAACCCGGGGCCTGATGATGGCACCGTTATTCCCGTGAGGACGGTATGAAAACGCTCAAGAAACGTCGCCGAGTTCAAGTCATTCTGGTAGCTGTCGTTGCCTTGGTGGCATCGACGGCGTTGATTGGCTATGCCATGCGCGACGGGATCAACTTTTTCCGCTCGCCAAGCCAGGTGGTTGCCGAACCACCCAAGCCAACCGAGGTCTTTCGGATTGGCGGTCTGGTCGAAGAAGGTTCAATCATCCGTGGGCAGGGCGAAACCGTACATTTTGTCGTCACCGACGGCGGCGAAAGCGTCAAGGTTTCTTTCACCGGCGTTCTGCCTGATCTGTTTTCAGAAAATCAGGGCATGGTCGGCACTGGGAGTTACGTGAACGGTGTGTTCGAAGCCACTGAAATTCTTGCCAAACATGACGAAACCTATATGCCGAAGGAAGTCGTGGACGCGTTGAAAGAGCAGGGTGTGTACAAAGAGGCTGAAGAAAGCTGACCTGAGCAATATTTGTATTGAGGGCGTTGCGCGCGGGATGCGGGCAGCGCCCTCGGTCGTTCAGGCTTGTTAATTCTTTTTCGGGATCGTCAGCGCCATTCAACGAAATGAGGGCGCTATGCAAACGGTTCGGCAGATTGCCAATGAAATTGTGCGTCGGGAAGGCGGGTTCGTAAATGACCCGGACGATCCGGGCGGGGCAACCAAATTCGGTGTCACGATCCACACGATGCGCAGGCTTGGACTGGACCTGACCGGGGATGGGCTGGTTGACGTGGCGGATGTCCGGGCGCTTACTCAGCACGAGGCGGTCGATATCTTTGTTCAGCACTACTTTGAAAAGCCACGCATCGCGCTGTTGCCGGATGTTCTGTATGCCTCTGTTTTTGACATGTATGTCAATGCCGGTGCGCAAGCAGTAATAATCCTGCAACGGCTGTTGCGTGATATGGGGTTTGACGTCGTGGCAGATGGCGTGATCGGCGCGCAAACGGCGCAGGCGTGCGAAGACGCGGCCCAACCAGATCCCAACGCGTTGCGCGATGCGTATGGCGTGGCGCGGCGGAACTATTACTTTCGGCTGGCCGACAAACGACCGGCATCCAGAAAATACGCGCGCACCCGATCCGGTGGCAAAGGAGGCTGGATCAAACGGGCCGAAGAGTTTCTGTCGCCACGCTATCGTCTGACGGAAAGTGAATTCAACGAAAGGGTTGCGGCATGGGGTTGATCTCGGGGGTATTGGCGCTGCTGTTCGGGGGCGGTCGCAACGCTGTGCGTGAGACGGTTGAAATATACCGGGAAAACGCCGAGTCCCGTGCTGAGAGAGCGACAGAGTTGCAAAGTCAGGCAATGACGCAGTTCGGCCGAGAGTTCGTGGTTCCTCAAAAAGGCCTGTTCGACCGCGTCATGGATGGCGTGAACCGGTTGCCGCGCCCGGCGTTGGCACTTGGAACGCTGGGATTGTTTGTTGCCGCAATGGTGGATCCGCTGTGGTTCGCTGAACGCATGCAGGGCATTGCGCTGGTGCCGGAACCTCTTTGGTGGTTGCTGGGCGTGATCGTCTCTTTCTATTTTGGTGCGCGCCATCAGAGCAAAATGCAGGATTTTCAGCGGGATATAGGCGCAACCATGCAGCGGTTGCCGACGGTCATGGGGAACATAGAAACGGTACGGGCCATGCGCAGCGACAGCCCGGGCGTCGCCGACCCCGGCCCTGATGCAAACCTGATACAGAACGCCTCGCGCCCTGATGCGAATCCAGCATTGACCGATTGGCGCAAGCTTCGGGGGCTTTGACCCGCGACACTATGTGCCCCCGGATCGTGCGAAAGTTAATGGCCCCCGGTTCGGCCTCGCAGTATATTCCGGGGCATGATTACAGAGCTTGGCCACTTCGCCCTCATCCTCGCCTTTTTCGTCGCCATCGTGCAAAGCGTGGTGCCTCTGATCGGTGCTTCAAAAAACTGGACCGGCTGGATGGCCTTTGCCGAGCCTGCTGCCATCGTCCAGTATCTGCTGACTGCATTTTCCTTCGGTGCGCTGATCTGGGCTTTCATCGTGTCGGACTTTTCGCTGCGGATCGTGGTCGAAAACAGTCATTCGGCCAAGCCGATGATCTACAAGATCAGCGGGACGTGGGGAAACCACGAAGGATCGATGCTGCTCTGGGTGCTGATTGTCACGCTGTTCGGAGCGATGGCGGCGTTCTTTGGGGGCGGGTTGCCCCCAAGCCTGAAAGCGCGTGTGCTTTCGGTTCAATCTGCCATTGCCGTGGCGTTTTTTGGCTTTATTCTGTTTACTTCGAACCCGTTTGACCGGCTGGCAATTGCGCCGTTTGACGGGCGGGATCTGAACCCGCTGTTGCAGGATCCCGGTTTGGCCTTCCACCCGCCATTTCTGTATCTCGGTTATGTGGGGCTGAGCATGGCGTTCAGTTTTGCCATCGCCGCGCTGATCGAAGGGCGTATCGATGCGGCATGGGGGCGCTGGGTTCGCCCATGGACGCTGGCGGCCTGGGTCTTTCTGACCATCGGCATCGCCTTGGGGTCCTGGTGGGCCTATTATGAACTAGGCTGGGGCGGATTCTGGTTCTGGGATCCGGTTGAGAACGCTTCTTTCATGCCGTGGCTCCTGGCCGCAGCGCTGCTGCATTCGGCAATCGTTGTCGAGAAGCGCGAGGCGCTGAAAAGCTGGACCATCCTGCTGGCGATCATTGCCTTCGGGTTTTCGCTGATCGGAACATTCATCGTTCGTTCAGGGCTGCTGACTTCGGTTCACGCCTTTGCCAATGACCCGGAACGCGGGGTGTTCATCCTGTTCATTCTGGTGGTTTTCATCGGCGGGGCGCTGACTTTGTTTGCCGCACGGGCGCAGGCGATGGAGGCCAAGGGTGTCTTCGGCATGGTCAGCCGCGAAAGCGCGTTGGTCGTAAATAATGTTCTGCTGGCGGTCAGCTGTTTCGTGGTCTTTGTCGGTACCATGTGGCCGATGGTGGCCGAGATGATGTTTGATCGCAAACTCTCGGTCGGGGCGCCGTTCTTCAACGCTGCATTCTCTCCTTTCATGGTTTTGCTGGGATTGATCCTTCCCATTGGGGCCATGTTGCCGTGGAAACGCGGGAGGATTGGAAAAACGGCCTGGTCGCTGCGCTATGCCTTTGGTCTGGCCTTGGCGATTGCCCTGCTGGTTTGGGCGATGCAGACCGGCCGCAGCGCTTTGGGGCCGGTGGGCCTGTTCCTTGGGGCGTGGATTACGTTTGGCGCCATCGTTGATTTGTGGAGCCGTACGGGGCGCAATGGCAGCCTGAAACGCTTGTTCCGTCTGCCTGGGGCGGATTGGGGTAAAGCCGTTGCTCATACCGGGCTGGGTGTTACCATCTTTGCCATTGCGGGCCTGACTGCATGGGAGGACGAGGATATTCGCGTCGCCCAACCCAACCAACCTTTCGAAGTGGGACAGTTCACGCTGACGCTGCAAGATGTCCGTCGGGTCGAGGGGCCGAACTATTTTTCGACCACGGCGGATGTTCTGGTTGAAAAGAACGGCCGCCCGATCGGGACATTGCACCCGGAAAAGCGGGATTACCCCGTTGCGCGGATGCCCACCACCGAAGCGGCGATCGATTATCGTTTCCTCGGGGACCTTTACGTCGTGATCGGCGATCAACAGGCAGATGGTGGGTGGGTGATGAGAACCTATATCAAGCCACTGGCAAACTGGATCTGGGGCGGCTGTATCCTGATGGCGCTTGGCGGTGTCCTGAGCCTGTGTGACAGGCGCTTCCGCGTGGCCGCTGGCGCAAGAAAAACCCCGGTCGGCGGAGTACCTGCGGAATGAAACGCCTTGTTCTGATTGTGATGATGCTCGCAACCCCTGTCTTTGCGGTGCAGCCTGACGAAGTTCTGGATGATCCGGTTCTGGAACAGCGGGCGCGGGATCTCAGCGCCGGGCTGCGCTGCCTTGTGTGCCGCAATGAGAGCATCGACGAAAGCAACGCGGATCTGGCGCGTGATCTGCGCGTGTTGTTGCGGGAACGGTTGGTGGCTGGGGATACGGATGAACAGGCGATCGCGTTTATCGTTGATCGGTATGGCGAATACGTACTTCTGAAACCGACTGCCAGCGGCTCAAACCTGTTTTTGTGGCTGGCCGGGCCAATCATGCTGTTGATCGCTGCCGCGGTTGGGTTGAACTTTCTCCGTACCCGGGCCAAGGCCCGTGCGTCGGTGGACTCTGCCGCGTTGAGCGAGGACGAAAAAGAACGTCTGCGTCAAATTCTTGAAGACTGACGCGTGGTTCTGCTTTTCCCGTCCCGTCCGGGCCAGTAAGTGTGCAAAAACACATGGCGCGACGGGAGGGTTTTCATGAAATACGAAACGGTTGCTCTGGAGATTGCAGACGGTCTGGCAGTTCTGACGCTGAACAGGCCGGACAAGATGAACGCGCTGACCACCCAGATGCGGGCAGAGATCACGCACGCTATGAAAGATGCAGCGGTCAAGGCGCGCTGTGTCGTCATCACCGGTTCGGGCCCTGCGTTTTGTTCCGGGCAGGATCTGGGCGATGCGTCTTCGACCGGCAAGATCGATCTGGAACGGTCGCTGCGGGATGAATATGAACCGATGCTGGAGACGATCCACAATTGTCCGGTGCCCACGATTGCCGCGGTGAACGGACCGGCGGCCGGGGCAGGCGCGAACCTTGCCCTTTGTGCCGATGTGGTGATTGCCACGGAAAGCGCCTATTTCCTTCAGGCATTTGCCCGTATCGGTCTGCTTCCCGATGCCGGGGGGACATGGTTCATGCCCCGTCAGATGGGGTTGGCCAAAGCAATGGGCGCGGCCTTGTTTGCCGACAAGATCACCGCAAAGCAGGCGGATGAATGGGGCATGATCTGGGAAGCCGTGCCGGATGACTCCTTCAACGATCATTGGCGCAAGAGGGCAGAGTATCTGGCAAAAGGCCCCACGGCCGCCTATGGCGCAATCAAGCAAGCCGTTCGCGGAACGTATGAAAACACCCTGCAACAGCAGCTTGCGACCGAGGCGCACCTGCAAGGCGAATGTGGCCGCTCGAGGGATTTTGCCGAAGGTGTTGTGGCCTTCATGGAAAAACGCCCTCCGAAATTCGAAGGGCGCTGATCAGGCTGGCATCATGCGCGGCGGCGGCGGCGTGTGCGGCGATCTGGTGCCGCATCGTCGTCCGTCCCGTCCGAGGCGGATGTGAACGGACCCAGCGTATCAGTGATCTGATCGAGCGTCGGGCGTTCGCCACGAGGTGTGGTATCCAGCGCCTCACGCATCTTGCGCAGGTGGTCCGGCATGGTTCCGCAGCACCCGCCAATAATCGTCGCACCGGCATCCCGCGCCATGGCGGCATACTGCCCCATCAGTTCGGGCGTACCGTCATAATGGATGTGACCATCCACGTATTTCGGAATGCCTGCATTGCCCTTCGAAATCAGGGGGCGCTCAGTCCCTTGCGCGGCAAAGCCCAGTACGGTGCGCAGAATGTCGGATGCGCCGGTGCCGCAATTCGCACCAAAGGCGATGGGAGGATTCGGCAGGGTTTCGACCAGCTTGGCCAGATCGGCCGAGGTGACACCCATCATCGTGCGTCCGGCCGTGTCAAAGCTCATTGTGCCGCACCAGGGCATGTCGGCCAGGGCAAAGGCTTCGGCAGCGGCGCGAAACTCTTCGGGGGCGCTGATGGTTTCCACCCACAGAACATCCACCCCACCTTCTTTCAGCGCTTCCGCCTGTTCGTGGAACATTTCCACGGCTTCCGCGTGCGACAGGCTGCCGACCGGCTCCATGATTTCACCAGTCGGGCCGACCGATCCTGCGACGACGACTGGTCGTCCGGCCTTGTCGGCGATTTCGCGCCCCAGCTCGGCGCCGATGCGGTTCAGTTCGCCCACGCGGTTGTGCGCGTCATGCAGTTTCAGCCGTGCCGCTGTGCCGCCGAATGTGTTGGTCAGGAACAGGTCGCTGCCTGCATCAACCGACCCCTGATACAGAGCCCGGATCTTGTCCGGGGCATCCACGTTCCAGAGTTCAGGAGCGTCACCAGATTGCAGTCCCATGTTGAACAGATTCGTTCCCGTGGCACCATCGGCCAGAATGGCGTCATTGGATTCCAGAAGCTTGCTCAGCGCGTTTGTCATAGGGTTGTTCCAGGAAAAGGGGCAAAAACGCCGTTAAAAAAAGAGACGCCCCGTGTCTCATGACCAAGGCGTCAAATCAAATTCATAAAACTCATGAAGATCATGAGTCGGACGCCCTAGGCTCAGTTGGTCTCGCTCAGGACCTGTGCCTTGGCTTCGGGCAGAAGCTCGGCCATTTTTGCGCGGATTTCCTCGTCCGAGGACAGGTTGCCCAGATCGCCCGAAACCTTGCGAACGACATCTTCGTGCCCGGCTTCCTCAAAGTCGGAAATCACAACCGTCTTTGCATATTCTTCGGCGTCGGCACCGGATTTACCCAGTTTTTCAGCAGCCCACAGACCCAAAAGCTTGTTGCAGCGGGCTTGTGCTTTGAACTGCATCTCTTCATCATGGGCAAACTTGGCTTCAAAGGCGTTTTCGCGTTCGTCGAACGTCGTCATAGGGCAAGGACCTCTTGGGTTATGTCTTCTTTCCTGATGATATGACTATACGACGTCCCATGCGCAAGGGATTTGCGCTGCGTCAAAGCCTCTCGGGTACATGAACTTGCGGGAAATGGGTGCTTGGACTATGAGAACGCCAACGTGAGGGGACTCAATCCCTCTGTGCAGAGTGGAAAGGTCGCTTATGGCGCGTCGCAAGAAAATCTACGAAGGCAAGGCCAAGATTCTGTACGAAGGCCCCGAACCGGGCACGATCGTCCAGTATTTCAAGGATGACGCCACCGCTTTCAACGCGGAAAAGAAGGACGTGATCGACGGCAAGGGTGTGCTTAACAATCGCCTGTCGGAATTCTTCATGACCGGCCTGACCCAGATTGGCATTCCGAACCACTTCATTCGCCGCCTGAACATGCGTGAACAGCTGGTTCGCAACTGCGAAATCGTTCCGCTGGAAGTGATCGTGCGCAACTATGCCGCTGGATCGATGTCCAAGCGCCTGGGTATTGCAGAGGGCACGCAACTGCCGCGCCCGATCGTCGAGTACTGCTACAAGGACGATTCGCTGGGTGATCCGCTGGTCACCGAAGAACATATCGCCGCGTTTGGCTGGGCCAGCCAGCAGGACATGGACGATATCCTCAGCCTTGCCTTGCGCGTGAACGATTTCATGAGCGGTGTGATGCTGGCGGTGGGCATTCGTCTGGTCGATTTCAAGATCGAGATCGGCCGCGTGTTTGAAGGCGACTATCAGCGACTGATCGTTGCTGACGAGATCAGCCCTGACAGCTGCCGCCTGTGGGATATCGAAACCGGCCAGAAACTGGACAAGGACGTCTTCCGCCGTGATTTGGGCAGTTTGACCGATGCCTATTCCGAAGTTGCACGCCGGCTAGGCGTCCTGCCCAGCAACAATGTTACCAAGCCGACGTTGATCAACTAGAAACAGTTGGATCAGAAGCTTGCCAAAGCGCCGCAACCGAGTTTGCGGCGCTTTTTCGTTCGCCGTTGAATTTGACAGTTTCCCGTTTCCCCAGCATGTTTGCCACGGGCAGACACAAAAGGTTCAGGTTGGGTGTCAAATGGCGGAACTGTTTGATCAGACAGTATTTCTGAAGTTTCTGGCCGCCGTGCTTGCAATCTTCAATCCGCTTTACAACATCCCGATTTTTCTGAGCATGACAAAGAACTGCACTGCGGCAGAACGGCGGCATGTTGCGGTTGTTGTCATGATCTCGGTTACCGTCATTGCGCTGACCGCTGTCGTGATCGGGGAAGAGGTGCTTGGGGTTTTTGGCATCGATGTGCCGGCTTTCCGGATTGCCGGCGGGATTATCATTTTTGGAATTGGGATGTCGATGTTGAAGGCCGAGGACCGGCCGCAGGGCGATCAGTCCGCGATAGACGACGGGCACGAGCGGAAATTGAATTTTGCGGTCGTACCGCTGGCGATACCTTTGACCATCGGGCCGGGCACGATTGCCATCACGATCGTTTTTTCGCACCAACTGTCGAACGGCGCCGAAATCGTGACGCTGGGTTCGGCGATCCTGATTGCCTGCTCGATCGTGGGGCTGGGATTGTTGTTTGCAGATCAGATCTCGCGCCTGTTGGGTGAGACAATGATCAACGTCCTGACCCGGATCATGGCCATCCTGCTGGTCGCCGTCGCGGTCGAGATGGTTCTGACTGGCACGTTCCATGCAATTGATGCGCATTATCCGGGATTGACCAAAGAAGGCGGATAGTTGGATTGCTGCGGCAAACTGCTTTGCAAACAGGGTTGTCGAAAGCCATTTGGCGCGCTATCCCCCGCGCAACGAAATGGGTCCCGGATTGCGGCCCGCAGGTGGAGTTGCCAAAATGAAAGCACGGGTTCATGTGATGCTCAAGAACGGGGTGCTGGACCCGCAGGGCGAAGCGGTTCGGCACGCATTGGGCGCAATGGGCTTTGATCAGGTCGAAGGTGTGCGTCAGGGCAAGGTGATCGACCTTGAACTGGCCGACGGCGCGACCGAAGCAGATGTGACCGAGATGTGCGAAAAGCTATTGGCCAACACGGTTATCGAACGCTACGAGATCGAACTGGTCTGATGGAATGCGGGCCGCGCGTCTGATCACCTACCGTCAGCCGCTTGAGGTAACGACGATCCCGGATCCCGCACCGGCGGAAGACGGCGTGGTCGTGCGGGTGCTGGCCTGCGGCGTGTGTCGGTCTGACTGGCACGCGTGGTCTGGTTCGGACCCGGACGTCATCCTGCCCATGACCCCAGGGCACGAGTATTGCGGCGAGGTGGTTTCCGTCGGCGCGCGCGTCACCCGGTGGCGTGTCGGGGATCGGGCGATTGCACCTTTCATTCTGGCCTGTGGCCGGTGTCCGGATTGTGCGCAGGGTCATCAGACGATCTGCGCGGATCAGGTTGTGCCGGGGTTCACCTGTGACGGCGCTTTTGCGGAATATGTCGCGGTGGCCCATGCCGATGCGAACCTGACGCCCTTGCCGGACAGCATAGCGCCGGACATCGCAGCCGCGTTGGGATGCCGCGTGACGACAGCGTGGCAGGCATTGGTCGGTCGGGCACAGGTTCAGGGCGGTGAATGGATTGCCGTCTTCGGCGGCGGCGGTGTCGGGATTTCCACATTGCTGCTGGGCAAGGCGCTTGGCGCACGTGTGGTAATTGTCGACATCACGGATGACAAACTGAACTACGCCAAGGCTCTGGGCGCAGATGCGGTGGTCAATGCGGCTGCCTGTGATGCCCCACAGGCGGTGAAGGATATCACCGGTGGCGGTGCCCATGTTGCGATCGAGGCGCTTGGGATCGAAGCAACGACCGTTTCCGCAATGCGTTCCCTGCGCAAGTTGGGGCGCATGGTGCAGATCGGGATGCCTGCCGGCGATCACACCCAGATGGCGTTGCCGATGGATGTGCTCTACTCTGGCCAGCTGTCTGTCTTTGGCACACGTGGAATGCCAAGCTGGCGCTATCCGTCTTTGTTGTCGCTGATCGCGGGCGGGGGGATCGACCTGAACCCGTTGGTCACGCGAAAAATATCTCTGAACCAGGTGAGCGCCGAGCTTGCCGCCTTTGACCACCCAACCCCTCCGGGCGTTGCGGTCGTCACCGATTTTGTCTCGTAGGAGGGCCCGCCATGCGCGCAGCCGTAATCGTTTTTCCCGGATCAAACTGTGACCGAGACCTTGCGGTCGCCTTTGAGCAGGCCGGTTTTCAGGTCGACATGGTCTGGCACAAGGATGCAGCACTGCCGGATGGTATCGATATCGTGGGCGTTCCGGGCGGGTTTTCTTATGGTGACTATCTGCGGTGCGGTGCAATCGCAGCGCAGTCGCCGATCTGCAAGGCCGTGGTCAACCACACCGAACGCGGCGGTTATGCGGTCGGTATCTGCAACGGATTTCAGGTTCTGACGGAAACGGGGATACTGCCGGGGGCGCTGCTGCGCAATGCCGGGCTGAAATACATCTGCAAGACTGTGGGTCTGAAAGTCGAAACCAGCGACAGCGTGTTTACCGGTGGCTATAACGCAGGCGATGTGATCGGTATTCCGATCGCGCATCACGACGGCAACTATTTCGCGGATGACGCAACGCTGGCGACGTTGAGGGACCAGGACAGGATCGCATTCACCTATACCGAGAACCCCAACGGCTCGGTCGGTGATATCGCGGGGATCCTTTCCGAAAACCGTCGTGTTCTGGGCATGATGCCGCATCCCGAACGCGCGGCCGATCAAGGCCATGGCGGCACCGACGGGGTGGCGCTGTTCCGCGCATTGTCAGGTGTGTTTGAAGCAGCGTGACTTGAGGTCGCGCGCGCCCGCGCGTAACGTCTGATCATGAACTCGGACGTGCGATCAGGCTGGTCAAAGCTGCTGAAACCGTTTCGCGGCGCCCCGTTGGGGTGGCGGCTGCGGCTGGCTGTTATTGTATTGATGGTGGCAACAATCGCAACGGTTTGGATCACCAACCGCTTGTTGACCGACAGGTTCACCGAATCCACCCGCAACCGGGCCGAGCTGCGCCTTGCGCTGTATTCCGGCAATTTGCTGAGCGAACTGCGCCGCAACTCGATCGTGCCCCAATTGCTGGCACGGGACCCGACACTGATTTCGGCGCTGCAATCCAGGGACTATTCGTTATCGACGCAGCGTTTGATTTCGTTCGTGGAAGAAATCGGCGCGGCGTCGTTGATGCTGTTGGATGGTGACGGGCGGACGGTTGCGGCGACGGATCGGAACAGACTGGGCGAGGCGCACAGGAATATTCCGTATTTTGTGGATGCAATCCGGTCAAATGCGACGATCTTTTCCGTTATTCCCAAGGAATCCGGCGGATACAGCTTTGTCTATTCCCGCCGGCTGGAAAACGGCGCCGAAATTCTGGGCGTGATCGTTGTCGAAGTTGATCTGCAAAAGTTTGAACAGGCATGGGCCGGTATTTCGGATGCGGTGATGGTCACTGACAGCACCGGAACCATTATTCTGTCCACCGAGCCACGCTGGCGGGGTCTGGATGAGGGGGCGGCCCTGCTGCGTCAACCGCCGCAAGGGGCGATCCAACGGGCCATTCGCGCGACGACCGATTGGACCGCTTTGCCACCTGACGCCTACCTGCAAGGCGAGGCCGTGATGCGTCTGGAAACGCGCATCCCGTTCCGTGGCTGGCAAATGACGTCATTCACGACCTATGCCTCGATCCGCGAGAAAGTGAACAGTGTTCTGGCCCTCGAGATCATGGGCTTTGCGATTCTTCTGGCGCTGGCGTTCTACGCGCTGAGCCGACGCGCGACGCTGCGCATGACCCTGTTTCAGCGCGAGTCGGCAGAGCTTCGCGCATTGAACGCCAGGCTACAGCGGGAAATCGCTGAACGCGAACGGGTTGAAAAGACGTTGGATTTGGCCGAACAGACCCTTGCCCAAAGCTCGAAACTGGCGGCTTTGGGTGAGATGTCAGCGGCGGTCAGTCACGAGCTGAATCAACCGCTGGCTGCAATGAAAACCTATCTGGCCGGTGCCCGTCTGCTGTTGCGTCGAAACCGGCCGGAAGAAGCGCTGGCAAGTTTCGGTCGCATCGATGGTCTGATCGAGCGGATGGGGGCGATTACGCGACAGCTCAAATCTTACGCTCGCAAGGGGGCGGATGCGTTTTCACCTGTAAATCTTGGCGAAGCGCTGGCATCGTCCTTGTCGATGATGGAACCGCAGCTGCGACAGCGCCATGTGAAGATCACCCAGATCCTGCCAGAAGAGCCGGTGGTGGTGATGGGGGACCGGATGCGGATCGAGCAGGTGATGGTCAACCTCTTGCGCAATGCGCTGGACGCCACCAAATCAGTGGCAGAGCCGGATGTGGAAATCATCCTGGCGGCGGGTGACACGGCTGTACTGACAGTACGCGACAACGGGCATGGGATCGAGGATATCGAGAACCTGTTCGAGCCGTTTTA
>NZ_JBXWSM010000028.1:0-48618 GCF_059613405.1 Ruegeria sp. BHSA118 | reverse complement strand
CGCAGAGTGTGTGTTCGATCATCTCCAGATTTTGCACGCGCGGCGAATGGCCGGTAAGCAGGCTGCGACTGCAGCAACGTTAAGGTGAGGCGAAGGTCGGGATTGGGCCGACCTTCTTGCCGCGACTGCAAGCGCATGAAATCGAAGCAACGGCAGCTTCGGGCTCGAAGCTGCCGCCGATGCTGTAAGCACATTCGGCGGCTAGTTCTTCGCTACATACCTACGCAATGAATCGATATCTGTTCTTCGCTTCATACAGCTTGTTTGCTGCGCGCTCAGGGTCAGCCTGTACATTGTCTGCGAGCATGCCTCCAACACTTTCCATGAAATCACTCAGCTCACTTTCCTGAATGTCTTCAAGTGCGGCCAGCGTGATCCCAAGGCCCGCCATTTGTGCTGATATCAACCTAATTTGCTCAGTACGATGCACGTGCTTAATGCCTGTGGCATCGACGTGGCTGCGCATTTCCAGCAGGTCATCCTCTGATGACGCGGCAACCAAGTTCCAGATTTTATGATTGGACCAGCGCGCGCGGTTTCCATCGTCAGGGTCGGGTTCGCAGTATCGTATCTTCTTTAGCGCCTCGGCAATGACATCGCCGAACATGGCGTCGAATTGGGGCCACGTTCTGATCTGCCAACGATCCTTGAGCAAGTCTTTCCCCGCGCGTATCTCAATCCGCCAAACACGGCTCTGAGACGCATCAGAAGGGTCTAATGGGGGTAAACCTTCCCGCTCTAGGTTGGTGTTCCAGACATCCCACCAGATCGGCTTTTTCTTATCAATCACTTCGCGACGCTTGTCATAGATGATGACCTGCCGTCCCGGCATTTTGCCAACCGTGACAGATGTGAACTGACCAGATTTACCGTTGCTGCGCATGTCATCTTGAGCGGTAAGATAGTCAGCGCGGTTGGTGTGGCTGTGAATGACGAAGTTTTCAGGAACAAGTTCGAATTCCGGCGCGAGAAAATCGACGCAGAAATCGGCACGACTGATACTGACCTGATGCGACTCAAAGCGGATTCCAAGCCTAGTTAGGGTCTTATCGATGTAGGAACGCGCGTATCCGAGTCCTTGTGTCGCTAGAAGAGTTGAACCAACCGAAATCCGAATGCCCCAAGGGTCGCGTGTATTTGGTTTCTTGAAGGACCAATGCACATCCAAAGGCCCCCCTTTGAGGATAAAGCGATACCCGTTGCCACCATGGGGCAACAAGTCAAAGTCTGCTCCGCCGTAACTGAAAGGAACGGGGTGCCGTTCTTCTTCGGCTCTTTCGCGTTCGGTGTTCAGCAGGTCGAACAACTCCTGAGAAATATTCGCCTGAATCGAAAGAGCGATAGTGTCGAGTCCACGATGTACTACGTGCATTTTGAAATCTCCTTGGGTTCCGGTATTTCCAGAGGGGGGTGCTACAATCACCCCCCTCTTTCGGCGAATGCCGCGCGATTTGGTTGAGGTTGGGAAAAGGGGCGGGCGCAAAAGCGCCCTTCGATAGTGCCTCCGGCGGGGCAGCTATTGTTTTGGGGCCGGGCTAGACGCCCGGCGGATATCATTGGCTGGCTGCTGCCTGCTTGCGTGAAATCCAATTCTCTGCACGTTCTGCGCATTTGGCGACGTTCAGAAGGTCATTGTGAGAGAACGCGCTGGTGGTGCGCCAGTCACCTTCCTCGTTCTTGTAGGACCGTGAAATATCGACGGAGAAAAACCCGTCGTTGTCCCAGATTGTTGCGGTGATCAGCCCGATTTTGAATTTGAAAGCGGGTTGCTGTGCCATGGTGAACTCCTTGTTTGAATTGTTTGGCAGGTACAGAAAGGGCGCAGGGTGGCGACACCCCGCGCCCCTGAGAGCCATCCGGCCCCAAAATCCCGCTCAGCGCTGCCAACTCTGAACGGGCAAAACTCAAATGTTAGGAAGGTGCGGCGCTGGTATTGGCGACGCGCTTTTCAGCGATCCATTTTTTCAAGTCACTGCGCGTGTAACGGACAGACCGACCAGAGACCTTTACAAACATAGGCCCACCACCTCGAACACGCCAATTTTGCAATGCGCGTACTGAATAACAGAGATAGTTGGCGGCTTCTTTCTCGTCGATGAGCCGGTCGAAGTAGTCAGGGTCAATCTGTGTTTGCATGGTTGCCTCGCTGCATAGCGTTTCATTGCAACCAGAATGCAGCGTAGGTCCGTCTCAATCTAATGTCATATATGGCTCAAAATTTGTCCATTTATGACATCCCTATTTTTTAAGGCCAAACACGCGCAATGTCGCGTTCCCGAGAGTGTGCGACGTCGGGAATTTGTGATTCTGATCGATCCAGAAAAACGCATACATGAAACTGAAGAAGTCGCTCTTGTAGGGCTGTTCTTCGTCCAGTTCGTCATAGCGATAGGTCTTCACTGGATTGCGTCCGGTGTAGTGTTGGAACACTTTCGCAAGCTGTTGGATTGTATCTTCCAAGCTTTCATTTTGTTTAGGGCGGGCGCGTGGGCGCTTGTGATGTTCCAGCCCTTCTTGGATCAGGAACGCTATCTCGGGGAGATTCCCTTTCAGGACGTCAATCAAATACTCTCCGTAGTCCAGCCCTTCGTGGTCAGCACCAATCGCGTTCTCAAAATAGTCTTCCGGCTCATTCGCCATTCCAACTTCTTCAATTTCCCATTGAATAGAAGGAGGCAGGTTTGAAAGCTGGTCCAGCAAAGAACTGACGGTCTTGTCTAGCTTGCTATAAATCGCTTTTCGCTCTTTTGCTGGAAGCGGCTTTATTCGCCGGTCTTTGGGGCAATAGTGTCGAGCAATATATTCAATATCCGTGGCAAAGCCCTTAGCGACGGGTAACGGTAGTTGCATCTGGCTCCACATATGCTCAAGGTCCAGTTCAAGCTTCTTATCGTGATTGTCCAGCATGTGTTCCAAGCCTGTATGATATCTTATGGCCGCTTTGTGGTGCCCTATGTAACGTAACCTATACATAGAGCGTTCAAATCCTTGCCGATGCCCCTATGTAAGGTAACGTTACTGCACAACCCGCAGGGGTGCGGTTCTTACGTCCTTTCGAACCGCGCGTGCCAATCTTGCCGCGACAGACCCAGCCGCGCGCTGAACAGCATCATCGGCAAGGTGCGCGTAACGTAGTGTCGTTGTCAGATTCTTGTGTCCCATAATCTCTTTCAGAGTGAACGGATCGATTCCGTCTTTCATGGCGACCGAGGCATATGTATGTCGCAGGTCGTGAATGCGGACATCCTCCAACCCTGCCGTCTTACGTATGCGCCGCCACGGCTTTTGCAGGTTGTTTAGCGGCCCGGTGTCTGACTCTCCTAGTATTACATAAGGGTTCCCCGGTTGCCGGGGCAATTCCATCAGGATGTCATAGGCTTCCCTTGGCAGGGGAATGCGGCGGCGTCCGGTCTTGCTGTCCGGCAATTCCAGATGGTGCGACGTTACATAGTCCCAGCGCAGGGTCAGAATCTCGCTGAGGCGGCATCCGGTGTAAATCAGCAGTAGCAGGGCCGACACCACGTAAACGGTCTCTGTGCCGTCTTCCAGCGCCTCGGCCAGCACTTCGCCAAGCCGTATCTGTTCCGCGTCTGACAGATAGCGTTTCTTTTCTTCTTCGCGGAATTTCTTGATCCGACGGGCGGGGTTCGATCCGGGTTGCCGCAATCCCCAATCCTCGGCCAGATTGAACAGCTTTGACAACATCGCCGCCGCCCGGTTGGCCTGATATGGTGTCTCGCGCAAACCGTGATGAAAAGCCACCACGTCGGCACGGGTTACTTCGGCAATTGGGATAGGTCCAAGTTTGGGCCGGATGAATCGGCGAATGACGCTGTGATAATCGCGGGCTGTGGTCGGCTTACAATGTTGATCGACATATTCCTCAAGGAACCGGTCACACAGCCCGGCAACGGTCGGTGCGCGCCGCTTGGCCTGCTTTTCGGCAGATGGGTCTGATCCGCGCGCAACGTCGCCCAGAAGCTGCTTGGCATGTGTCCGTGCTTCCTCAGCCGTCAGAACACCATGCTGGCCGATAGTGATCCGTCGCGTTCGGCGACCGGCTCGGTACTGAACTAGATAGGCCTTCTTACCGGAGGGATAGACCCGCAGCCCAAAGCCGCGCATGTCCCGGTCCCAGACAAGGTATTCCTTTGCCTCAACGGCAAGCCCCTCAACCGCGCGTTTGGTCAATTTGAACATATCCAGAACACTCCTTGCTTCCGGCCTGCTTCCGGAAGCTATACGGAAGCAAATGGCGGCGAATTCTGGAGTAATTCATGAATTCAAGGCGCAACGAAGGTCAACGTAAATAATTGTTTTCGCTTCATTTTTGTCAATGTGGCGAAATCCGGAGAAATACAGCGAAATGGCTCTGGCCGTTCTTTTAATCAGTGGGTCGCAGGTTCGAATCCTGCACGGCTCACCACTTTTTCTTCAAATAAAGCGACGTGGTATTGTGAATCCAGCGAAAGGTAGTCGGGCTGCCACCTTGCGCCGCTGTCAGTCTGGGGGACATATGGGGGACAAAAAATCGATCAACACGTTAATTTTGCGCTAAAGGCAATATGCCCTTAAGACCTTACAAGTTTTATCAAAGGCTCGAACGCGTACAGCGCAGAACGCCTACCAGAGGCGGGTTGGATTTCTGCTAACAACCCCGCCTCAGCCATAGCCCTGGACAATCTTGTTGCCGTAGCCAGCGGGATTCCTGCTCGCCCCGTGAACCGATTATTTCTGAATACTGGGTTTTTGAAAACGAAGTCTTGTGCAGCGATTGCCCATTGAGAATTCAGTGTTTCACGGAACACTGGTTTCATTTCTTCGTACAACTCAGAAATTGACGTTGCTGTTTGCAGGTTTCTCCCAGCCTGTTCTGTTACAGCTTCAAGGAAAAACTCGCACCATCCAGTCCAATCTCCGTTGGCTGACACTTGCCTCATTCGCTCAATATATTCAGGTTTCCGTTCTTCGAAGAACGCACTGATGTAAAAGTGCGGTTCGCTAATTAGTCCTTTTTTCCATAGGGATAGAGTAATTAGCATGCGGCCAATCCTACCGTTCCCATCGTTGAATGGGTGTAACGCCTCGAACTCCACGTGAGCAAGTGCTACACTCAATAGTGGAGGAAACTCTTCTCCGTTTATAAAAGAAACTAGACTTGCCATCGCCGGAGCAAGTTGCTCAGGAGATATGGGCGTAAAATAGACCTCTCTTCGCAAATCATCTCCGATGTAGTTTTGCTCAGTTTTGTATTCTCCTGGGTTTTTGCTTGCGCCGCGCCCTAAGCCTAGGAGATGCTTGTGGGCTGAGCGGATTAGGTATTCGCTAATCGGTTGCCCTTCTCGCATCGCGTGCTGTGCACTTCTTAGTGATGATGCATAAAGAGCCACCTCGAGCGTATCTAGTCGAACGTCTCTAGGCCCTTCATCGTCATCGCTGTCGGCTTCGTATCGAAGCACCTCGTCGATTGATGAGATTGTGCCTTCCATTCGAGAGGAAACGACGGCTTCTTGGCCCCTCAGGGGCGTTAACAAGAACTCACTGTTATGCAGACTTAGTAGGGTTTGGTCATATCTTGCGAGGGCTGCCCTCGCATCCCCCATCGCCATAAAGAGGCGCTTGTAATCTAAGTCTAAAGGAGGAAATTGTTTGTAGTGATAGTCAACGTTCTTAGTAAGGCTATAGCGGTCCAACGGCAGTCGCATACTAAACCTCGTTTTGCTTTTCATCTTCTACCTAAATTGGTTGAGAAGCTTTGTTAGCATGTATTTGCGAGGCGCAAACCACTTTGTCAATCAAAAAGAGGAGAATGTGAGCATCAACCCCATTTGAGAGACACGGATTGCGTTCAAAGTAGCTAGTGAATCAAAACGTGGAGGATTTGAGCGTCAAGCTCAGGACTTGCGGTGAAACAAATGCCACAACACAATTAGTGGGATGTAATTTGGCCTGAAGAAAAAGCGTAAGGAAAGCCACCTAGCGGCCCTAGCCTTTGGCAACAACAAGCGGCGGCTCCTTCGGAAACGACCTAATATCTAACCACTTGAAACACGTGCCATCTGCGTTCCACTTGTCGCCCATAAGCAGGTGCGTCCCTGTTGTTCTGTGCCGGATCAGTGCCGCTCTGAATGCTCGTAGGTCAATCAACCACCAGCTATCAATTACTTGTCCGTCAGGCCCCGCATGGCCGTAGAACATCCAGTCGCCATGCCCGTTTACAATCTTGGATAGCTCGGTCTTCGCACCGGTTGGCAGACCTTGGCTGGAATAGAGAGTGTCAGGCCAAATGAACAAGGTTTGCAGCAATGCCCTTTTGGGAGATGTTGATCCGTGCCGGGATAGTGTTGGTTTGCCATGGGGCAGGTAAAGAAGACGACCATCCGTCATGCGAGAGTTGCCAGTCCATCCTGTCAACGGACGGTAGAAAACCTCATTTTGTCCATAAAAAATTGTCTTTTTCGGGAAAAACCATTACGTTTTCCGAAAATGGTGGAAAACACCGGAGGCAGTAAGAGAGCAGATGCCAAAAGCGAAAACAGGTGTTTTGCGGACAACAGTTCCTTCGCGCCTCATGGGAAAACGGGATGGCCTTTTTTTCCTCTGGGGGCAGATAGAACGCGCGCGTTTGAAAATCGAGGGCGACGAACGCACCCAAGGCGCAGCCTCGGACGGGCCAAGGGTGAACACGGCCGGTGAGGTCAAGGGATTGACGACAGCATTGGTGGACGAGTTTATTTTCTACTGACTTTTGTGATGAAGCCGGGCTTGACGGCTCTATTTCTTCTCGAAGAACAGGATGACTTCACCCAGACGGACGCCATAGCGTGAGACATACGCGCGGTTCAGCAGGCGGTCGTCATCCAGCAGCCACATCCAGTCGTCGAACTTGACACGCATGGTCCCGTCCTTGATCGGCAGGTCGATCTTGTATTTCCAGTTGAACGTATCCCCGCGTTCAATCCCGCTGGCGGTGCCCAGCACGCCAGGAGCCGTACCGGTCCACGTATCTTCTCCGGTTTTGGTCAATGTCCAGATGCGTTGTTCCTTCGCGCCATCGTCGTAGACGAAGTCTTCGACCAGGGTCAGGGTTTCGCCGTCCCATGTCCCGTCGATATTAACTGTGAACCTGCGGGGGATGTTGCCCAGAATATCCTGAAACTGACCGTAGGCCACTGTTTTGCCGTCGAAAAACTCTTCGAGGTTCAGCTGTCGGGCCGACAGAAACGTTTTTGGTACCTTCGGTTTGCTGGAGCAGGCCGCCAGAATTGCAAGGCTTGCGATGGCGACGCCGGCGATGAAAGAGCGAAAAGTGATCATTGCAACGGCTTCCCTTCCGAAGTCGCGTCATACCCGTTTGACCCGCTTGGATGCATCGGTTTCGATCTGGGGCCTGGACGCATTGTGGCGATCAGCTCTGCGACCTTGACGCCAAACTTGCGCATCTCGGACCGGTTCATGATGACGCCGGTTTCTGTCAGGTACATCCAATCGGTGACATCCAGCGTATGTCCACCTGCGTCATCAGGCAGAATGATGCGATAGGTCAGTTTTACCGTGGACCCCGAAATGACACCCCGACTTTCGCCCACGATATCATCCGCCGTTGCCGTGAACGTGTCGCCAGTTCCCAGCGTCAGGTACCATTTGCGCGTCATCTGTCTTCCGTTGGAATAGGTGAAATATTCGGTCAGCGTGCCCGAGTTGCCTTGCCATTCGCCGGCCATGCGCGCGACAAAGCTGTTCGACATTTTGCCATTGGGGCCATAGATCAGACCTTCGGACAAGATCTCTCCGTTCAGGTGTTTTTTCAGCGAGAAACTTGGCCCGGTGCCGCTGTAATCGGACGGCGATTGCGCGCGAAAGCTCAGTAATCGGGTGCGGATGAAAACTGCGATCAGAAGGACCAGCAGGATGATGGCGATAGCGTTCATTTGCTTGTGACCTCGGTGGGCAGGGTCAAGACCATTCCAAACGCGCTGAGCTTGAGGATGCAGGGCAGCACCGCATAGGCAAGATTGAGTGTGGCCAATGCCTGTGCGGAATTGGTTTGACCGGGGGTGAAACCGCTGCGTTCCAGCAGCGGCAGAGTGAAAAAAGCCGCCAGGGCGAGGCCCAGTTTGCCAGCGAAGGACCAGATGCCAAAGGCGGCTGATGCGTTCAGCCCGGCCCGGGTAAGGACGACCGAGAACATGGCCGGCAACACGACCATATCCGCGCCCAGCGCCGCGCCCGAGGCCAGACAGATCATTGCAAACCCCGCAAGATTTCCCGCACTCAAGGTGGCGGCGCCGACAAAGCCGACGATCGAGAGCGGCATGGCGATTATCAGAGTCTGTTTCGGACCAATTCTGTTGCTGAGATTTGCCCAGAGCGGGACGCTCGCGCCTGCGCTCAGGAAGAACAGGATCAACAAAGGACCCGCTTTGCCCGGCAGTTGCAGCCGGTCTTCCACAAAAAACAGAAACAGGGTGGAGGTTATGGCAACCGGGAGGCTGTTGACCAAAGCCAGCGCAAGAAGGCGCAAGCCACCGGCCTGACCCAGACCTGCAAAGGACAGGCCTGAACCGGTGATCGGTCTGCGTCGCCAGATCGGGATCGTCAGTATCAGGGTCAAAACGGACAGCAGCCCCAGAAACGCTCCGAATGCGGGGTAGCCTTGGGATTGTGCCCCGAAAGCAACCAACAGGGCCGGAGCGCTGGCTGCGATGACCACCCCGGTCAACTGCCCGCCTTCACGATAGGCGGCCAGTGTCATCAGCTCTTTCGGATCGGTTCGCTTCGCCAGAGTTGCGCTGCGCCCATACAGAAGAATGGTTCCCAGGCTGTATGCCGAGAACAGCAAGATCAGGATCGTGACCAGTTCCGGCACGCTGGCACCCTGCGGCAGATTGAAAAGCAGGGGAAACCCGATCGCCAGCCCCAAAGCCGCCATCGCCGCAAATGCAAGCTGGCCGCCGGGCCATCGGTCGATTGCCCAACCGATCAACGGATCCTGTACCAGATCCACCAAACGGATCACCAGCAGAACGGTACCAATGACCCCAAGGCCAATACCCAGGTTCACGGCTGCAAAGCGCGGCAAGTGGATGTAAAGCGGGATACCCGCCGCAGCGAGCATCAGCGCATAGAGACTGACCCGGGGATAAAGCATCAGCGCCCCTGTAGCCTGCGCGTGAAGGACGCGGACCGGGTGTTGTCTCCCAGAAACACAGACATGAAACTGCGCTTGATGCCCGGATAGGCCATGGTGCAGGTTTTCTGCCCGTTCAACCAGAAACTGACCTTGTCGGGACCGTCAGAAACCGCCAGATAGCTGTCCCCTTTTGCCACGGCATTGAAACACCGGTTCAGTTGATCGCGAACGGGTGCTGAACGGCCGATGCGGTCCATCTCGTCAAGTGTCGAATTGACCAGCGCTTTCTTCTTGATGTTCTTGCGGTAGGTCAGTTGCAGGGCGATATCTTCGCTCCAACTGAATGGCGCACCTTTGGACGTGTACAGTTTGGCGTCATAGATCGGCAAACCCAGATACCGGAACGTCGCGGTTCCGCGCAGTTGGGCATCGTTCAGCTCTTGCGTGACCGGCGACGCGACCAGCCCATTGGGGATAAGCAAGGAAAGTGCAAGAAACGCTGTGCGCCATATCGCCTTATTCAGCGGCAACAGAGATGGCCGGGTCATTCCCAGGAATGCCATTGTCAGCTCCGATGGTTTGCGGGGCACCATTTATTCTAGCAACGACATGCATCGCGCTGGCTATCCCGTCTTCGTGAAATCCGTGCCGGTTGTAAGCGCCGGCAAACCAGGTTCGGTTCTGACCCTGCATCTCGCGGATTTGCCCTTGCGCCTTCAGTGCGGCCTTGTCGAATACCGGATGGGCAAATTCGACCTGGTCATAGATCTTTTCCGCGGGAATTTCTGATGAGGCGTTCAGCGTTACAAACAGCGGATCACTGTCCGGAATGTTCTGAAGCCGGTTCATCCAGTAGGTCACGCCCACATCGCCGGCTTGCGAACGATAGGTCCAGCTTGACCAGCAGGTGCGCCGCTTTGGCATGTGACCTGGGTCACAATGCAATATGGCCGTATTGGGCTGGTAGCGGATCGCGCCCAATGCAGCGGCTTCTGCGGGGGTCGCGCCATCACCCAAAATGGCAAGCGACTGGTTCGAATGGGTGGCCAGAATGATTTCATCGAACTGATCCACGGCGCCCTGGCTGTGGATGGTGACGCCCATCTGGTCACGGGATACATTCTGAACAGGGCTGGCCAGACGTATTTCTGCCCCCCGCGCACGCAGGGCCGCGTCGATCCGGCGGACATACTCTATGCTGCCGCCTTTGACCGTGTACCATTGATGCTGGTTGGCACGGCCACTTGCCAGCAAAGCGTGATTACGGAAAAACTGTACCAAAGAACGTGCGGGGAACTGATCCACGAACTCGACCGGCGTAGACCAGATGGCACCGCACATCGGCATCAGATAATTGTGCCGGAACCAGTGACCCAGCCGCAGCTGGTCCACCAACTCACCAATCGTGGTGTCATCGTCCTTGGCCGCTGCGGGGGCTTCTTTGCCAAACCGCAGAATATCAGCGATCATTTTATAGTAAGCCGGACGCGCCAGATTGCGTTTTTGAGCGGTCAGTGTGCGCAGATTGTTCAACCCGTATTCGATGCGGCCATTGTCGATTGTCGCGCCAAAGCTCATCTCGCTTTCGATCACGGGTACGCCCAGCTCATCAAATAGCCGGGTCAGGTAGGGATAGGTCGCATAGTTGAAGACGATAAAGCCCGTATCGACCGGTTGATCCCCGTTCTTTCCAGCCATCACCGTGCGGGCATGGCCACCAAGCCGAGGTTCGGCCTCATAGACTGTCACGTCGTTGTTTTCTGACAGATAGTAAGCGGCGGAAAGACCCGAAATGCCTGCACCTACAATCGCGATTTTCTTCCGTACACCCCGGGGTTCGTCGAACATTCCAGCCTCTTTAAGTGACAGTTTACAAGAAGATACGCAGGGTAGGCATAAGTGGATCAATCCGATTAGAAGTTTTTAACAGATGCACTACCTTGTGTTTTCCGGTTTGAGCTTCCGTGACCTGCGCCGCCGTTTTGATCCGAAGCGGATGCGAGGCCGTATTATCGTGATACACAACTGAATCGGCCCACACATGAGCAGCTTTGACGGGAAAACCATCTGGATCATCGGCGCAAGCGAAGGGTTGGGTCGCGCTTTGGCGCATGCGCTTGGCCAACAGGGTGCTTCCCTGATCCTGTCTGCGCGCAATCTTGAGCGGTTGTCCGAACTGTGTTCTGAACTGCCGGATGCGCGCGCGATCCGGTGCGATGTGACCGATTTAGACTCTGTCCGCTCGGCCGTTGCCGAGGCGGGGCATGTCGATGGGCTGGTTTATAATGCGGGTGCCTATGACCCCATGCGTTCGGCCGAATGGGACACCCAGGCGTCGCTCAGGATGAGCGATGTGAACTATCTGGGTGCGCTGCGGGTTCTGGGTGAAACCGTTCCGGGTTTTGTCCAGGCGGGCCAGGGAGAGGTTACTTTGATCGGGTCACTGGCCGGGTATCACGGGCTGCCCGCCGCTATCGGGTACGGAGCCAGCAAGGCCGCGCTGATTTCTCTGGCCGAGACGATGCGACATGACCTGGCAGGTACCGGCGTGACGGTGCGTATCGTCAATCCGGGCTTCATCAAGACCCGCCTGACCGAAAAAAACGGTTTCAAGATGCCGATGCTGATGTCGCCCGAGGATGCGGCGGATCGCGTGGTCAAGGCTATGGCGCGTCGCCGTTTCCGTACGGATTTTCCGGCACCGTTTTCCTGGTTCATTCGTCTGATTGACTGTCTGCCGGATCTGCTGGTTTATCGCGGGAAATAGACTCTAACAAAACTGCCCCTGACAGAACCAGCCTGCGGACATCGCGCCCCCGTGCCCATAGAACAACCACAGGCGCTCCCCTTGTTCTGTCACCACCACCCAGTAATCGCGTACCCCGCTGCGCCAGTTGGGGTCATCCAGCCACCATTCCGGCGCGATGCGTTCCGGGCCGGTGGCCTGTGCCAGTTGCCAGTCTCGTCCACGCCAGCGAAAGGTGCAGGGCACATTCGGGGTTTCCGGGGCCATCACGGGTTCGGGCTGCCACATCTGCAAGGGGCGGGGGCGCGGCGGGGCAGGCCAGTCGCGCGCGGGTTCCGACCATGCGGCTGCCAGCGTCTGGGCGGTTTTCTCGGGGATATGAGAGGCCGCAGGATGCCGCCGGGTGATCGCATCCAGCCCCACCCGCGCGCCCAGCTTCCCAATCAGGTCATCCACGGCTGTATTGCCCTCAAGCCGGTTGCGGGCCACGAGGCGTGCTTCGGCGTGACCGGCGATGGTGCGGGCGTGGATGGGTTCTGTCTGGATCGCCTCAAGCCGTAGCATGTCGATGCCATAGCCTGCATCGATTTTGTCAATTTTCATCTCTAACAAAGGTCGAATGCGGTATTTGTCATAGGTTGGACGAGCCAGACCGACCTCGATGACCTCGGCTGCTTGATCGGCGCGATGCGCCTCGAGCCGCAAAGTTCGCACCCCGCGCCCCTTCTCTTCCAGCTTGGCGCAGAGCGTTGGCAGAATCCGATCGACAGCGGCCATCACGTCTTCGACCAGGCCAATCGGGTTGGGCAGAGTCATCCGCACCGCAAAGTGATGGGGCGGACGGGCGGGCGAGACCGGCTCGGGCGCGCTGCCCATGGCCTGATCCAGACGCAACACCAGCCCGCGCCCGAACCGCCGCGCCAAACTCGCTCGTGGCTGGCCCAGCAGATCGCCAATCCGGCGCAGGCCCAGCCGGTTGAGCTGTGCGACCACCTGATCCTCAAGCCGCAGCGCCGCGATGGGCAGCGGGCTGAGCGCGCCGTAGGATTGCCCCGGCGCGGCAATCCGTGCGCCACCGCCCAGGGCCATCACCTGCGGCGCAGCCCCGCCCCTGGTCCAGTGCCGTCGCTTGCTTGCCCGGGCGCGGGTGGCGCGGGCCTCTTGGGCAATGGCATCACCGTTGCGGTCGGATGTGGCCTCTTGCCCGGCATAGCGCGCCAAAGCCCAGGCTGCGCCCAGCGTGTCGGCGATGCCCATCTGCACGCTCAGGCCCATGTCGGCGCAGTCGGTTTCAAGCACGCTCAGCAACGCCTCCTCTCCGCCAAACAGATGGGCGCAACCTGACAGATCGACGATCAGCCCGTCCGGGGCCTCTTCGGCCACCCATGGGCTGAACTTCCCCGCCCAGCGGCGCAGCGCGGCCAGGAACGCGGCTTCGGCCGGGGCGTTACGGTGGCGTGTGATCAGGTTGGCACACATGGCATGAGCATCCCGCACCGGCTGGCCTACACGCAGCCCGGCAGCCTGCGCATCGGCATTCACTGAGGTAATAACCTGCATGTTCGACTGCTCGGCCACGATGGCCAAAGGTCCGGTATGCAGCCCCCGCGCAGCGCGGATCAGCCGTTCAGCCCCCAGACGGGGGAACCATAGCGAAAGTATTCGGCGTTTGGGCATTTGCAGGCATCACAATGTTCTTACTTTGTTCTTAAGTGAGAATCGATGCCTGAGTCGAGTCCGCCCTTACCCGCAGGTCAGCCGCTGGATGATCCCGTCGCCATTCACATACACGTTCAGCCGGTCGATGCGGTAATCCTGTGTGGCGATGCCATCCGGGCCCAGCACGCGCGACCGCGCGGGCAGGTTTGCCTGAATGTTCGAAACCGGCTGGCCAACGGTATCGGAAAAATCCTCTCCCTGACAAAAGGCCAGATCGACCGGGTCAGGTTCCGGCGGCAGCAAAGCGTCTTCGGGCGCGGGCGGAGTCTCAGCGCAGGCCGCCAGAAAGATCAGGATCGGGAAAAATCGGTACATTGGCGTTCCTCATTCTGGCAATGTCGTTTCTGCAATATCAAATAATTAGCCAACCTGCCATGAAAGCACGGTTGAAAACACCCTGTAATTGACGCAGGGTCGGGGCAAAAGTGACAGGGAGATAAGTAGCATGCGTACCCGTGCCGCCGTCGCCGTTCAGGCGGGCAAACCTTTGGAAGTGATGGATGTGAACCTCGAAGGCCCCAAGGCGGGTGAGGTTCTGGTTGAAATCAAGGCCACCGGCATCTGTCATACGGATGAATTCACCCTGTCGGGTGCCGACCCCGAAGGCCTGTTCCCGGCCATTCTGGGCCATGAAGGCGCAGGTGTCGTGGTCGAGGTCGGTCCGGGCGTAACAAGCCTGAAGCCCGGCGATCACGTGATCCCACTCTACACCCCCGAATGTCGCGAGTGTGAATACTGTCTGCACCCCAAGACCAACCTGTGCCAGGCCATCCGCGAGACGCAGGGCCAGGGGCTGATGCCCGATGGCACATCGCGGTTCTCGACCTTGGATGGCGATCCGATCCTGCATTACATGGGCTGCTCGACCTTCTCGAACCATACGGTCCTGCCGGAAATCGCGCTGGCCAAGGTGCGCGAGGACGCGCCGTTCGACAAGATCTGCTATATCGGCTGCGGCGTGACCACCGGTATCGGCGCGGTGATCAACACCGCCAAGGTGGAAATCGGCAGCCGCGCCATCGTGTTTGGTCTGGGTGGGATCGGCCTGAACGTCATTCAGGGCCTGCGTCTGGCCGGGGCAGATCAGATCGTGGGCGTTGACCTGAACCCCGCCAAAGTGGAGATGGCCACCAAGTTCGGCATGACCGATTTCGTCAATCCGTCCGAAGTTGAAGGCGATCTGGTGCCGTATCTCGTCAACCTGACCAAGGGCGGTGCGGATTACACCTTTGATGCCACCGGCAACGTGCAGGTGATGCGCGCAGCGCTGGAGTCGGCGCATAAGGGCTGGGGCGAATCCATCATCATCGGCGTGGCGCCTGCGGGGGCCGAAATCTCGACCCGTCCGTTCCAGCTGGTCACCGGCCGGTCGTGGCGCGGCACCGCGTTCGGTGGCGCGCGTGGGCGCACGGATGTGCCCAAGATCGTCGACTGGTACATGGAAGGCAAGATCGAGATCGACCCGATGATCACCCACACCATGGGTCTGGACGACATCAACAAGGGCTTTGACCTGATGCACAAGGGTGAAAGCATCCGGTCTGTGGTGATTTACTGACTACCAGAAATTGCAAGGGCGGGGTTTAACCCGCCCTTCTTGTTTCCTATCTTCAGAATATTGATAAATATCTGAATAGAGGGACTAAATTGATCACTGAAGCAACGGAGCGCCTAGCCGTTCTGATTGACGCCGAGAATGTACCGGCAAAGCATGTTGCCGAGATATTTGAAGAAGTTGCCACACTGGGTGAGGCCGGTATGCGCCGGATCTACGGCGATTTTTCCGGCGGTATCCCGCAGGGCTGGAGCGCCGAGAAACTGGCTGAATACGCCATTGTACCGCACCAGCAATTCGCCAATACCACCGGCAAGAACGCGGGCGACATCGCCCTTGTGATTGATGCCATGGACATATTGCATTCCGGCCGGTTCGGTGGGTTTGTACTGGTGTCGTCAGACAGCGACTTTACCCGACTTGCCAGCCGGATCCGCGAACAAGGGTTGAGCGTGTTCGGGATCGGCGAGGAAAAGACGCCCAACGCCTTCAAGAAAGCCTGCAACCGCTTCATTCTAATTGAGAACATCAAAAAGGAAGAGATGAATGCCGGCGAGAAGGTAAAGGCAGTTCAGCCTAAAAAAGAGCTGAATCATGCTTTTCAGTTAATCCGGAATGTCGTGCTCAAGTCCGAGGAACCGGACGGATGGGCGGGCCTTGGCTGGGTAGGCAGCCAGCTCAGCATGAACTATCCGGATTTTGATACGCGAACCTATGGCTTCAAGCGCCTGAGCGACTTGGTGCGAGCCACCGGGAAATTCGAGGAAACAGGCGAAAACGGCGGCCTGAAGATCAGACTGAAAGATCAGTAGCAGCGGCACTATGACTCTGGCCGCGCAGAGGCGCCTGTGTCAGAGCGCGGCGAGCGGACGCGCAGAACAGGCTTGTTCGGCGATACGTTCGTCCGGCTCTCGCGCCAGACAACGAACACGCCGGACGCGATGATGATACTGGCCCCGACTGCGACCCAGACATCCGGGCGTTCGCCAAAGAAGACCATACCAAAGATCGTGGCCCAGATGATCTGGCTGTACTGGCTGGGCGCGATGACGCCGGCGGGCGCAGCCCGATAGGCCAGAATGATCAGGTGCTGGGCGATCACCGAAAACACGCCGACCAGCGCCATCATGGCCAGATGCAACAGGGACGGCGGCTGATAAACGGCCGGTTGGGCCAGGCTCATGACCACGATCGCCAGCAGCATCGGATACAGGATCAGGACGGCCGAGCGTTCCTCATTCCCGATCTTGCGCACCAGCACCGATGCAAAGGCGCTGCAGAATGCGGCCATCAGGGCGGCCAGATGGCCGAGCGTGATATCCGTTGCGCCAGGGCGCAGAACGATCAGCACCCCGATCAGGCCCACGCCAACCGCAGCCCAGCGTTGAGCCCGGACGACTTCGCCCAGTATCGGAATCGACAAGACCGTGACGATCAGCGGGAAAGAAAACAGCAACGAATAGACCTCGGCCAGAGGCAGGACCGAAAAGGCATAGAACGCGCAGGACATGGCCGTGACCATCAGGCCTGAACGCAGCAACACCAACCAGGGGTGATGCGGCAGGAAGTTGCCCGTGGTCCGGTCCGTCAAGATCGTCACCGCCATAGGGACAAAGGAAAACAGCGTGGCAAAAAAGATGATCTGCATCACCGAGTAGGTGCCGCCCAGCACCTTGATCAGCGCGTCATGGGTGGCGAAGACCGCAAAGCCCGCGAATGCATAGCCAAGACCCCGGAGGGTGGTGTTCTGAGTGCTCATGGGTCGGCCTCGGGTGATGTGTCGATGTGAAGGGGCAGCGCAGAGGGGCTGTCTTGTCTCTGACTAACCCTATTTCCTCGACCCGCATAGCCCCTAATTTACCGCTAACATCGCAAGGCAGCCATGACGTGAGCTCAACGCAGGATCGGTGGCGCGTCCTTGGGCTGGCGGGCCGATTGCACCCCGGCCTTCATCCCAACACCGATGCGGCGCGCCAGAGCGACC
Organism: Ruegeria sp. BHSA118; assembly: GCF_059613405.1. Taxonomy (NCBI): domain Bacteria; kingdom Pseudomonadati; phylum Pseudomonadota; class Alphaproteobacteria; order Rhodobacterales; family Roseobacteraceae; genus Ruegeria; species Ruegeria sp. BHSA118. The sequence goes on along the minus strand of NZ_JBXWSM010000028.1, from coordinate 31,481 downwards.
CATGGTGCGGCGGTTTCCGGGGGCAGGGTCTGGGTGGCGACCTCTTCGAACAGGTCCAGCCAATGGGCGAACATCTCGGGCTTCACGTCGGGCCGTTCGATATGGACCCGCTGCGGGTTGCCGTCATAGCTGCGCTCGAACAGGATGGCGTTGCGCCAGAAGGATGCGATCTTGTCTTCGTGCCTGGGCCAGTCAGTGACGTGCTTGTTGAAAACAGGACCCAGCACAGCATCCTCGCGGACGCGGGCATAGAAGGCGCGGACTTGCGCGTTGATCTGATCGGGCGTTGCCGGAAAGCGCGGCGGCAGGGTGGGTCTGGTCATGAGGTACCGAATTCGACTCTGTTTGGGCCAATATCGCGTTCAGCCGTCAAGCAACAGGCGTGGTTTTGTCGCGCAGCTCGGGCGTCAGCAGGTGCCGCAGCAAGGCTACCGGATGCGCCCGCAGGCTGAGGCGGGTGGCGACGTAATCCTCGACCACCTGCTCGCCCAGCGTCATTTGCGGCAGATAGGCTTCGGGTTCCTCCAGCGCCTCACCCTCCAGATCCTGCGGGAACAGGGGCAGAGGTTTGGCGGTGGCAATCGCCTTGGCCTGCCACAACGCCTCGCGCCGGGTCAGGTCGCAGGCGGCGAAGGCGTCGGCCTCGGCAAGCCGCTCGATCACCGACGGGCCGAGACCCGCGCGGCGCCAGACGTCATTCACCTGATGGTAGCCGTTGCCCCGCGCGGCGGTCAGCCAGCTGGCACCTTCCTCGCTGAGCCCCTTGATCTGACGGAAGCCCAGCCGTAGGGCCAGCCCGCCCTGGCCATCCGGCTCCATCACATTGTCCCAGAAGCTTGCATTGATGCAGACCGGGCGCACTTGCACGCCGTGCTCGCGCGCGTCGCGCACGATCTGGGCGGGCGCATAGAACCCCATCGGCTGAGAATTCAGCAGCGCGCAGGCGAAGATGCCGGGGTGGTGGCATTTGATCCAGGCCGAGGCATAGACCAGCAGCGCAAAGCTGGCCGCGTGGCTTTCGGGGAAACCGTACGAGCCGAAGCCTTCGATCTGGGAAAAGCAACGTTCGGCGAAATCCTGTTCATACCCGTTGCGTTTCATCCCGCGCAAAAAGAGCGCGCGGAATTCGCTGACATTGCCATGTTTCTTGAAGGTTGCCAGCGAGCGGCGCAGCCGATCGGCCTGTTCCGGGGTGAAACCCGCGCCGACAATGGCGATCTGCATTGCCTGTTCCTGAAACAGCGGTACGCCCAGCGTTTTACCCAGCACCTCGCCCAATTCGTCCGAGGGAAAGCTGACCTCCTCCTCTCCGTTCCGGCGGCGGATATAGGGGTGGACCATGTCGCCCTGAATGGGACCGGGGCGGATGATGGCGACCTCGATCACCAGATCATAGAAATTGCGTGGCCGCATCCGGGGCAGGAAATTCATCTGTGCACGTGATTCCACCTGAAACACGCCGACCGAGTCCGCTTTGCACAGCATGTCATAGACCGCCGGGTCCTCGGGCGGCAGGGTGGCCAGCGTATAGCCGGTTTGGTGGTGCTGTCCGATCAGGTCGAACGCCTTACGGATGCAGGTGAGCATGCCGAGGCTGAGCACATCGACCTTGAGGATACCAAGCGAGTCGATGTCATCCTTGTCCCAGCAGATGACCGTGCGATCCTCCATCGTGGCGTTTTCGATGGGGACAAGCTCATCCAGCCGACCCTCGGTGATGATAAATCCTCCCACATGCTGCGAGAGGTGACGGGGAAAGCCGTCGATCTCATAAACCAGCATTAGAGTCTGTTTCAGGCGTCGATCTTCGGGGTCGAGGCCAATTTCGCGCATCCGTTGTGCCTCAAGCCCCGAGGCCGAGAAAAACCCCCAAAGCTGTGAGGAAAGCGCCGAGATCGTATCTTCGGTCAGGCCCATCGCGCGGCCGACCTCGCGGATGGCGCGCTTGCCGCGATAATGCACGACAGTGGCGCAAAGGCCCGCGCGTTCGCGGCCATAGCGGTCATAGATGTGCTGGATCACCTCTTCGCGGCGTTCATGTTCGAAATCCACGTCTATGTCTGGCGGTTCATCGCGCGCCTCGGAGACGAAGCGTTCAAACACCATGGTGCCCATCTCGGGGCTGACCTCGGTGATGCCAAGACAGAAACAGACGACAGAATTCGCCGCTGACCCGCGCCCCTGGCATAGGATGCTGCGCGAACGGGCAAAATGGACGATATCGCGGACGGTCAGGAAGTAGGGTTCGTATTTCAGCTTGCCGATCAGCGTCAGCTCATGCGCCAGCATTTTTTTCGCCTTTTTGGACGCCCCGGCGGGATAGCGCCATTTCAACCCTTCATGCGCCAGACGGTGCAGGCGCTGGGTCGGGGTTTCCTGTTCGCTGCCCTCGCTGGGGTATTCATAGCGCAGCTCGTCCAGCGAGAATGTGAGCTGTTCGCTGAGCTCATGCGTACGGGCGACGGCCCCCTCATGGTTTTTGAATATCCGCAGCATCTCGATCTCGGATCGCAGGCGCTGTTCACCATTGGCTAGCGCGTCGCGGCCCAGATCGTCGACCTTACGGCGCAGGCGGATGGCAGTCAGCACATCGCCCAGCTTGCGGCGGCTCCCGTGATGCATCATCGGCGCGGCGCTGGCGAGGGTTGGAATGCCAAGCTGCTTTGACTCAGTCTCTAATAATGAGAAATACGCACTATCCGCACCATCATACCGGGGATGCATCAGCAGGTGCATCCGCCCACCAAAGCGGCGCGTCAGCTGTTGCGCCTGTGTCCGCCATCTGCTCGCGCCGCCCTGGGAGCGGGTCGCCTGTGGCCAGAGCAGCAGGTGGAGGCCGTCGGAAAATTCCAAAAGGTCAGACAGGTGCAGGATGCAGTCGCCCTTGGCCGCGCGCAGCCGCCCGGAGGACAGGATGCGGCACAGGCTGGCCCAGCCCTGCCGGTTGATGGGCAGGGCGGTGACAGTGGGCGCATCGGTAAAAATCAGCCGCGCCGCCGGGATCAGCCGCGGCACCGCATGCACCGGGAACGAGGGCGGTTTCGGGATGTGATCGGGGCAGGGCGGGCCGATGGGCGTGTTCTGCTCGTCCCACGCGCGGCGTTCGCGAACCTTGCGGGCGATCTCGCGCGCCTGGGTATGGGCGCGGACGATGCCGGCCACCGAGTTATCATCGGCGATGGCGATGGCGGGCAGGCCCAGGGTGACGGCGCGCTCCATGTACTCCTCGGGGTGCGAAGCCCCGGTGAGGAAGGTGAAGTTCGACGTGATCGACAGCTCGGCATACATGGCGATTCCACATTATATTCACGTTTTGTTCTTTTTCGAGTCCTTTGCGCAGGAAACGGGTCGCTTGAACCTGACCAGGCGCGCATGGTTGCAGAAAAAGGAGACCCGATATGTTCAAGATCACCGCTCTGCCCACTGACGAAGTCCGCGACCTTCAGGCAGGTCAGCCCGATGCATATGGTGCCGCGCCCGAGCGCGCCGTTTCGTCGGGGGCCGGCAACCCCTGTCGCCACTGCCTGAAGAACATTCCCGAAGGCGCAGAGATGCTAATTTTGGCGCATCGCCCCTTTTTAGAGCCGCATCCCTACGCTGAAACAGGACCGATCTTTCTGTGCGCAACGCCTTGCGAGCGCTATGAAGGCGACGCCCTGCCCGAGATTTTGACCACTGCACCCGACTATCTGATCAAGGGGTATGGACCAGATGACCGGATCGTTTATGGCACCGGGGCAATCACGCCCAAAGATCAGATCGACGCAAAAGTCAGCGACATTTTTGCCCGCCCGGACGTGGCCTATATTCACATCAGATCGGCACGGAACAACTGCTACCAAGCACGGATCGACCGGGTTTAGAGCTTGACCCGGTGCAGGCCCCGGCGCGGCTGGTCCTGATCGTCGGCCGGGGCATCGTCGGCGCGCGAGGAGGTCAGGGAAAGGAACACGTCCTCGAGATCGGCCTCTTCGGTGCGCACGTCGCGGATGCGGATGCCCGCCGCCCGGACGGATTCCAGAACCTGCTCGGCGCTGGTCCGGGCGCTTCGGTATTGCAGTATCAGGCTGCCGTCTTCACGTAAGCTGGCCTCGACGCCTTCGGTCACCGGCAGGTCGACCACCGGGGTGTCGGGAGCAATGACCATGGTCCGGCTGTCCATGCGGCCCAGCAGGTTGGCGGTACTGTCCTGCGCGATCTTTTCACCGTGGTTGATGATGGCGATTTCGTCGCACATCTCCTGCGCTTCTTCCAGATAGTGGGTGGTCAGGATGATGGTCATACCCTGCTGGTTCAGCTTGCGCACATTGGCCCACAGCATCTGGCGCAGCTCAATATCCACGCCTGCCGTGGGTTCGTCCAACACCAGGATTTTGGGGTGGTGCACCAGCGCCTTGGCCAGCAGCAGCCGCCGCCGCATCCCGCCCGACAGCGTGCGGGCATAGGCCTCGGCCTTGTCGCCGAGGCCGACCAGTTCAAGGATTTCATCGCTGCGACGTTCGAATTTCGGAACGCCGTACAGGCCTGCCTGTACTTCCAAGGCACCCCGCGGGGTGAAAAACGGGTCAAGGTTCAGTTCTTGCGGCATCACCCCGATGGCGGCACGGGACTGTCGCGGATTCTGATCCTGATCGAAGCCCCAGATCGATACACGGCCCGAGGACTTCACCACCAACCCGGCGAGAATATTGATCAGGGTCGATTTCCCGGCGCCATTCGGACCCAGCAGCCCGAAAACCGAACCCCTGGGAACAGTCAAATCAATGCCTTTCAACGCGTGTTTCTCAGGCTGACCCTTGCCGCCACGATAGGTCTTGCGCAGACCTTCGATCTTGATTGCCGCATCGCTCATGTGGCTCTTGCCCCCGGATTGCTCATCGCTCATAAACGCACCTAATGCATGCCCGCGAGGCCGACAACCGAAGAAGGATCGCCAGCCGTGACCATCGAAGCGCCGGAAACCAAGATCGTCGAAACCGCCCGTGTTGCCTGTGACGGCGGCGAAGGCGCATTGGGCCATCCGCGCGTCTGGCTGCAAATCCCCGAAGATACCGGCTGGGTCGAATGCCCATATTGCGACTGCAAATATGTGCTGAAAGGCAGTGAACAGGGCTGATTGCCCGACCAACCGGGTTTTGCCCAAATCTCGCCGTGGTTTTCATGTTAGTGCTTTGGCGCAACCAAAGCAGGGATACGTGATGATCGGAATTTCGGCCACTGACAATGTCAACCCGGTTTTCGGCTGGGTTGGGTTCTGCATCGCGTCTTTGGCGTTGCTTGCTGCGTTGTTCGTATTTTGGGCGGGGCCCTTTGCACCTCAGCAGACTGCGGGTGTGTCGCTGGGCGAACTGGCGGCCGAGATCGGCAAATCGACCCTAAGGGCCGCCGCAGGGATGGAACACCCCGAGCCTGTTGCCCGCGCCCGCGATCTGGATGATTTCCTGCGGGTCGGTGTCGCCATGCTGGGCGGGCTTGCGATCGTCATCTCGGCCGTTGGCATCCTGCGTCACGAAAAGCGGCGCCCCGCCATCGCCGGAATGGTTATCGGTACGGGGGCAATCCTGTTCCAGTTCTTTGCCTTTGCGTTTTTTGCTTTGCTGGGAGTGTTGGTGATCATGGCTTTGCTGAACAGTTTCTCTGACGTCTTCTCGGGATTGTTTGGCGGTTAGGCTGCGTTCTTGGCTGGTCACCCGCGCGACCCTGTGGCAGAACCATCCCTGACCGACAGGGAGCGCGCGCATGAGCAATTTCGGAAAAGGATGTCACCTGCATCTGATCGACGGATCGGCCTTTATTTTCAGGGCCTATCACGCGCTGCCTCCGCTGACCCGCAAGTCGGATGGTCTGCCGATTGGGGCGGTGTCCGGGTTCTGCAACATGCTTCAGAAATATGTCGAAGGAAACACCGGGCCGGATGCGCCGACCCATGTGGCGGTGATCTTTGATAAGGGTTCCCATACCTTCCGGAACGATCTCTACGACCTCTACAAGGCTAACCGCGAGGCGATGCCCGAAGACCTGCGCCCGCAAATTCCACTGACCCGCGAGGCGACAAAGGCGTTCAATATCGCCTGCAAGGAACTCGAAGGCTATGAGGCCGACGACATCATCGCCACCTTGACCGTGCAGGCGCGCGAGGCGGGGGCGCGCGTGACCATCGTAAGTTCTGACAAGGATCTGATGCAGTTGGTCGGTGACGGCGTCGAGATGCTGGATGCGATGAAGAACAAGCGTATCGATCGGGACGGGGTGATCGAGAAGTTTGGAGTTGCACCTGAGCGCGTAGTGGATGTTCAGGCGCTGGCCGGGGATTCCGTTGACAATGTGCCGGGCGCTCCGGGAATCGGGGTCAAGACGGCCGCGCTGTTGATCAACGAATACGGTGATCTGGAAACACTGCTGGACCGGGCCGAGGAAATCAAACAGCCCAAGCGCCGGCAAACCCTGATCGAAAAGCGCGATCAGATCGAACTGTCAAAGAAACTGGTGCAACTTGACGAGAACACGCCGCTGGATTTCACGCTGGATGACCTTGAAGCAAGGGAGCCCGATGCAGAGACCCTGCTGGGTTTTCTGGCGGATATGGAGTTCCGCACACTGACCAAACGGATCGCCGACAAGCTGGGGGCCGAAGCACCGGTCATCGCCGACGCTCCGGCGCCTGCGGCCAAGGAAGTTGAGGCCGAGACGATCCCGTTTGACGCGGCAAAGTATGAATGTGTCCGTGATGCATCGGCTTTGCAAAAGTGGATCGACCAGGCCCATGAGCGAGGCTGGATCGCAGTTGATACCGAAACCACCGGTCTGAATGAAATGATCGCCGATCTGGTCGGTATTTCGCTGTGTGTCGAGGCCGGCGAAGCCTGTTACATCCCGCTGACCCACCGCGATGGTGCGGCGGATGATCTGTTCGGGTCAGACGCGCTGGCTGAAGGGCAAATACCTCTGGATGAGGCGCTGACGCTGCTGAAGCCGGTGCTTGAGGATCCGTCGATCATCAAAATCGGGCAGAACATGAAATACGATGCCAAGATTTTCCGGCGTCACGGCATCGATGTGGCCCCCATCGATGATACGATGCTGATGTCCTATGCCATGCATGGCGGAGAGCATGGACACGGAATGGATACGCTTTCAGAACGGTATCTCAGCCACACGCCGATCCCGATAAAGCCGCTGCTGGGATCAGGCAAATCGGCGATCACCTTCGACAAGGTGCCGATCGACGAGGCCACCGCCTATGCCGCCGAGGATGCGGATGTAACGCTGCGCCTGTGGCAACTGTTCAAACCACAATTGCACCGGGTGCAGGTGACGACTGTTTACGAGACGCTCGAACGACCACTTGTACCGGTTCTGGCCGAGATGGAGATGCATGGCATCAAGGTCGACCGCGATGTGCTGAGCCGTATGTCGAACGCCTTTGCCCAGAAAATGGCCGGTTTAGAGGCTGAAATTCACGAGCTGGCGGGTGAGAATTTCAATGTCGGCTCGCCCGCGCAGTTGGGCGAGATCCTGTTCGACAAGATGGGCCTGGAAGGTGGCAAGAAGGGGAAAACCGGGAAATACTCGACTGGGGCCGATATTCTTGAGGACCTCGCGACTGAGCATGAACTGCCGCGCAGGGTGCTGGATTGGCGCCAGCTGTCCAAGCTGAAATCGACCTATACCGACGCGCTTCAGACCCATATCAACCCCGACACGGGCCGGGTGCACACGTCTTATGCCATCACCGGGGCGAATACGGGACGTCTGGCCTCGACCGACCCCAATTTGCAGAATATCCCCGTGCGCACCGAGGAGGGTCGCCGCATCCGCGAGGCTTTTGTTGCCGAGCCGGGCAATGTTCTGGTCAGCCTCGACTACAGCCAGATCGAGCTGCGCATCCTGGCGCATATCGCCGACATTCCGACGCTGAAACAGGCCTTTGCCGACGGGCTGGACATCCACGCCATGACCGCGTCGGAAATGTTCGACGTGCCGCTGGACGAGATGACGCCGGACATCCGCCGTCAGGCCAAGGCGATCAACTTTGGTGTGATTTATGGCATCTCGGGCTTCGGCCTGGCGCGCAACCTGCGCATCCCGCGGGCCGAGGCACAGGGTTTCATCGACCGCTATTTCGAACGCTTCCCGGGCATTAGAGCCTATATGGATGACACTGTCGCATTTGCCAAAGAGCACGGCTATGTCCAAACCCTGTTCGGGCGCAAGATCCACACGCCCGAGATCAACGCCAAGGGGCCGCATGCAGGATTCTCGCGTCGGGCGGCGATCAACGCGCCGATTCAGGGTACGGCGGCGGATGTGATCCGGCGCGCGATGGTGCGGATGCCGGGTGCGATCAACGGGCTGCCCGCCAGGATGCTGTTGCAGGTCCATGACGAACTGTTGTTCGAAGTCGCCGAGGATTCCGTGGATCCGCTGATCGACGTAGCGCGGGACGTGATGGAGGGTGCCTCGGACCCGGCGGTGAAACTGGATGTGAAGCTGAGCGTGGATGCCGGTCAGGGTGCGAACTGGGCCGAGGCGCACTAGCGCCGGGTCAGCCTAACGGGTCAGCCCTGTGGCCTGACCCACCCTTCGACCATACGTTTGACCGAAGGTCCAAGGACCAGGATCACCGTGAAGGCGATGGGCCAGCAAAAGGCCCAGGACGCCATCCAGTCACCCAGCGTTTCGGGACGGAACCCCACTGCCTTGACCGTAGCGATCCCGGTGACAATGCACGACATAAGCCCTGACATGATCAGTCCAAAGATGGCATGGGCAAAGCGGGCAGGGATCATATCGGGCATCCTCGAAATCGGGTTGCCCGATATGTGCGCCTTTCGGGCAGCGAATTCCAGCCCGATGAAAGGCGTTAACGTCGCATCCAAGCCAGGGTCGCATCCGTTCGAGCCGTCGAAGGCGCGTATTCGGCGCTGACCCAACCGGTGTAACCAACATCATCCATTGCCGCGAAAAGCTGTGCGAAATCCGTGGGCCCGCGCCCCGGTTCGGAACGTTCGGGGGCAGCCCCGATCTGGGCGTGGACAACGCTGGGGTGAAAACGCTCCCAGACGGCCAGCGCGTCGCCGTGGATCATATGTGCGTGAAAACTGTCATATTGCAGACCGACATTCGGGCGATCCACGCGGCCCAGTACCTCGGTCGCCAGATCATAGTCGTTCAAAAAATAGCCGGGTTGGGACATCGGATTGAGGGGTTCGATCGTGAAAGTCTGCTTCGGTGCGAAATCGGCGGCCCACTGTAAGTTGTGCACGAAGCAGTCCAACGCATCGGTCCCGGCTGCGTATCCGGACATGATATGAATGAAACCCGGCCGCAGCACCTGAGCGTAACGCAGAACGCGGCGGATATCAGACTGAAACCGGGACGCACCGCCGGGGATGGCGGCATAACCCGGTGCGCCACCGGTATAATTCGGCGGAGGCGCGTTGATCAGAACCAGTTCGAGCCCGTTGGCCACCAAGGCACGCCGGGTTTCTTTTGCAGCCAGTTCGTAGGGAAACAGGATCTCGACCGCCCGGAACCCGGCATCTGCCGCTGCCTGAAACCGGTCCAGATACGGAAGTTCGGCAAAGAGCAAAGAGATATTCGCGGCGAATTTTGGCATAGGCGGCCCATGGATATCTGGTGGCCCGACCTTATCCGCGCGTTGATTTCTGTGAAAGTGACAGAAAACGACAGTTTGTCGAAATTCGACCAGATCGACCCAATGAAATCGGAAACGATTCCTGCATTGCGGCGAATCATTTTTCTGACGCCGTGCCAATGGAAGGTTCGAAAACGATGGCGATGAGCCCAGACCCCGTCCGCGGGAACAGCCTTTCTGCGCCGGCGGGGCAACACTCTGCCTTGTCGGGCAACGGGTTGGCGGTGGCTTCGATGCTGACATGGGCGGCCGGGTTTCCGGCGGCCGAAGTGCTGTTGCAAACATGGCCGCCCGTCGCCCTGTTGACCGCGCGACTGGCGCTTGCCGTATTTGTGATGGTGCCGGTCTGGGTAATTCTGGACGGACCGCGCCGGGTTGTTTCGGCCCGCTGGGGTCATGCAATGACCGTCGGAGGCCTTGGGATCGGGTCGGGAATGTTCCTGTTGATCGTGGCGCAAAAGCTGACCGACCCGGTGACGGTGGCAATCATCGTCTCTTGCGCGCCCCTGGCGGCCACATTGCTTGAACTGGCTGCTGGCACACGCCGGTTGAAGTGGAATTTTGCGCTGGGCGTTCTTGTGTCGATTGTCGGCGGGTTGATCGCCACCAGCGCCTTGGCCCCGGCCCAGTTGGGTCTGGGTGCGGCCTGTGCGGTTGGATCAACGGTGCTGTTTTGCTGGGCCAGCATGGCAACCGCCCGTGATTTCGCCGAACTGAGCCAGACCGGGCGCACCACGATCACCTTCGTCGGAGGGCTGGCCATGGCGTCGCTGCTGGTTTTCGGATCGGCGCAGTTTGGCTTGGACGTGATGCCTGCAACTGCATTCGACATGCAGCAGGCAGGCATGCTGATGATCTATGCGCTTATTTCCATGGGCCTCAGCCAGGTCCTTTTCATCACATCCGTCGGCAAGCTGGGCGTGGCGCTGGCCTCTTTTCACATCAATGTTGCCCCGTTCTACGTGATGCTGATCATGCTGATGCTGGGGGACGAGTGGAACTGGACCCGGGCACTGGGTGCGGGCATTGTTGCAATGGCTGTCGTGCTGGCACAGGATCGCGCGCCCCGGTCAGCTCAGGTCGGCTGAGGGGATCAGGCCAAAGAACTGCCCACCTGACCAAACACCGAACCAACCGTCATGGTGCGTTCCTATCTCGACGAGGCGGTAAAAGCTTTTGCGGTCTATGCGGGCTTCGAGGTTGGTGCGGATCAATATGTAGGGTGAGGGTTCGTCCGTTTCAGGGTCGATAACAATCCGGATCGGATGATCAACTCCGGCCATGGCCCTGTCGCCAACATGGGTTGTGAAGGTCAAGGACTGGTCCTTTCCATCCCCGTCCCGGTCGAAATCCACAGCGACAAACGGCGCGTCTTCGACAGTGATTCCCACCTTCTCCACCGGCGTGACAAGGTAGTATTTGCCGTCTTCCTTCTTAAGAATTGAGGAAAAAAGCTTCACAAGCTCGAAACGGTTGATGGGTGAGCCTAAATAACTCCATGTGCCATCTTTTGCGATCTTGATGTCCAGATCGCCGCAAAACGGAGGATTCCAGAGGTGAACGGGTGGTAAACCGTTGGTTTTGGCCGCCTTGACCGATGCCGCCAGACCATCTGGCGACGGTTTCACAGGTTTTTGTCCGCTCATTGCTTTTGCCATTTCCTCTCAGCGCGATACACTTCAATCATAATAGTCCACGGAAGGGAAAGTCATGACCGAACCTGCCGACCTCGTAGCCGAGATCGAAGCGCTGGAAAACAAGCTGCAAGAGGCCAAGGCCTCGATCACCCGCCGCTTCATCGGGCAGGAGTGGGTCGTGGACCTGACGCTGACCGCGCTATTGTGCGGCGGCCATGCCCTGTTGATCGGTCTGCCGGGTTTGGGCAAGACACGCCTGGTCGAGACGTTGTCGACGGTGATGGGCCTGCATGGCAGCCGCATTCAGTTCACACCCGACCTGATGCCCGCCGATATTCTTGGTTCCGAGGTTTTGGACACTGCCGACGATGGCAGCCGGCATTTCCGGTTCATTCCCGGCCCGATCTTCTGTCAGTTGTTGATGGCGGATGAAATCAACCGCGCCAGCCCGCGGACACAATCGGCACTGTTGCAGGCGATGCAGGAACGCACCGTTACCGTGGCAGGCGAGGATCGTTCATTGGGTACGCCGTTCCACGTGCTGGCAACGCAAAACCCGATCGAGCAGGAAGGCACCTATCCGCTGCCCGAAGCCCAGCTTGACAGGTTTCTTGTGCAGATCGATGTAGAATACCCCGACCGTCAGACCGAGCGGGATATTCTGCTTGCCACGACCGGGGTTGAAGAAGAGGAAGCGCATCAGATTTTCAGCAAGGAAGACTTGCTGGCCGCGCAGGTCTTGTTACGCCGGATGCCGGTCGGAGAATCCGTCGTTGAACTGATCCTTGATCTGGTGCGGGCCTTCCGCCCGGAAGAAGCGGGTGTCTCGGAAAGGGTTGCCGAAACTGTCGCGTGGGGTCCCGGGCCACGCGCTGCGCAGGCGCTGATGATGACGGTGCGGGCGCGGGCCATGTTGCAGGGGCGCCTGGCGCCAAATGCCGAGGATGTTCTGGATATGGCGCGCCCGGTGCTCAGCCACCGGATGGCACTGAACTTTGCGGCACGGGCGCGTGGTGACAGCCTTGCAGAGCTGATTGACTCGACCGCTGTCGGGCTGATCCGGACCGAGGCCGCGGCGTGAATGCCGAGCTGACCCTTCGCGAAAGATCCGAAGCCGAGGCATCGCGGCTGCCGCCCCTTTTGGCGCGGGCCGAGCACTTGGCCGGAACCGTTCTGCTGGGCGACCACGGTCGACGGCAGTCCGGGATGGGGGATGATTTCTGGCAATACCGTCCGGCGCAGGTCGGCGACAGCCGTCGCATGATTGATCACCGCCGCTCGGCGCGGGGGGATCAGCAGTTTGTACGTGAACGGGAATGGCAGATCGCGCAATCGGTTATGCTTTGGGTCGATCAGGGGGCTTCGATGCGGTTTGCGTCCGACAAGACCCTGCCGACCAAAGCGGATCGCGCCCGGCTGTTGGGGCTGGCGACATCCATCCTTCTGGTGCGCGGCGGTGAACGCGTTGGCCTGACCGGCACCACCTTGCCGCCCCGGCGCGGCAATGCGCAGATCATCCGGCTGGCGCAGGCCTGGTCCGAGGATGATCAAGCGGATTACGCCCCGCCCGAACACCGCGCCATGATCCCTCATGCCCGCGCCGTGTTCATATCTGATTTTCTGGGCCCCATGGATGAGGTTGAACTTGCCCTGACCAAAGCCGCCGACCGTGGCGTGCGTGGTGTGGTTCTGCAAGTGCTGGATCCGGGTGAGGAGTCGTTTCCCTATCGCGGGCGCACCATTTTCGAAAGCGTCGGAGGGTCCGTCCGACACGAAACGCTCAAGGCTGCTGAGCTGCGGGAACGTTATCTGGAACGCCTTGCGCGCCGCAAGGACGCGCTGAAGGAGCTGTGCCGAGCGACGGGCTGGCAACTGGGCCTGCACCACACGGGCGACAGCGCACAAGCGGCTCTGTTATGGCTTTATCGGGCCTTGGATGGGGGCACGCGATGACGGTTCTTGCGGGCATCGGCTTTACCGCGCCATGGGTGTTGATGGGTCTTTTGACCCTGCCGATCCTGTGGTTGATCCTGCGCGCGGTGCCGCCCGCACCGATCCGCCGCGTGTTCCCGGCCGTCACGCTGCTGTTGGGCCTGAAGGATGACGAAAGCGTATCCGACCGCACCCCATGGTGGCTGTTGCTGCTGCGGATGCTGGCGGCGGCTGCGATCATCATCGGGCTGGCAGGGCCGGTTCTTAACCCGTCACGAGATGAAACCGGAACCGGGCCGCTGCTGCTGGTGCTGGACGCCAGTTGGGCCGGAGCCGCACGCTGGCCGGCGACACTTGACCAAATCGACACGCAACTGTCGGAAGCCGGGCGTGCGGGCCGAACGGTCGCGATTTTGCGCCTGACAGAGCCGGAAACACCGGTATTTCAGGCTGCGGAAGCGTGGCGCGGGCGTTTGCCGGGGCTGAACCCGAACCCCTGGCAGCCGAATGCGGATCAGATTGCTCAGACCATTGCCGCGTTGAACGCCGTTGACGGCGGGTTTGATACCCATTGGTTCAGTGACAGGCTGGATTATGCAGACCACGCTGAACTGGTGTCCAGCCTTCAGGCGCGCGGAGATGTGACGGTCTATCAGGCGGCCTCCCGGCCCGTTGCGATCCGGCCTGCGGCCTATCAGGACGGGCTGATCCAATTGACGGTCCAGCGCGCGGGCCCTGGACCGGAAGACCGTGTGACGGTTCTGGCGCAAGGCCGTGATCCGGCGGGCACGGCCCGGGTGCTGCATTCCGTTGAGCTGACCCTTGAAGCCGGCGAAACCACGGCGCAGGCCGATCTGGCGCTGCCGTCGGAATTGCGCGCCCGGATCACGCGGTTTGAAATTCAGGGCCAAAGGTCCGCAGGGGCCGTGACTTTGACCGATGACAGTCTGCGCCGGCGCGAGGTTGCGCTGATTGCCGGAACCCGCAACCGCGAAGGGCTGGAGCTGTTGTCACCCCTGCATTACCTGACGCAAGTCCTGGTCCCGACCGCGGATTTTGTCGATGGCGGCCTGCTTGAGGTTCTGCCCGCCAACCCGGATGTGATCGTCCTGTCGGACGTGGCGCAGATGTCGGAGCCGGAAGAGGCCGCTTTGATTGAATGGGTCGAACAGGGCGGGCTTTTGCTGCGTTTTGCCGGCCCGCGCATGGCGGCCAGCGATCTGGGCAGGGACACCGAAGACACCCTGTTACCGGCGCGGCTGCGCAGCGGTGGGCGATCCGTCGGCGGTGCGATGAGCTGGGGCGAAGCCAAGACGCTGGCTCCATTCCCCGAAAGCTCTCCGTTTTTTGGCCTGGATATCCCAAAGGACGTGGTTGTTTCGACCCAAGTCATGGCCCAACCAGACCCTAACTTGGCGGATCGCGTGATTGCCTCGCTGTCCGACGGCACGCCTTTGGTGACGCGCAAGGCGCTGGGATTGGGGCAGGTGGTGCTGTTTCACGTCACCGCGGATGCTGAATGGTCCAGCCTGCCGCTGTCGGGCCTGTTCGTCGAGATGTTGGATCGTTTGGCCGTCGCTTCAGCAGCCAAGTCGCGGCAAGAATCGCAACTGCAAGGCACCACGTGGGAGCCGGTTCAGATCATGGACGGGTTTGGCGCCCTGTCAGATGCCGGAACCCTGGCCGGTGTCGACGGTGTTCAGCTGATCTCGGGCCGGATCGGGCCAGATTTGCGTCCGGGTCTCTATGAAAGCGGAAAGCAGAAGCTGGCATTGAACGTGGTCTCGGAGGAAACCGAACTGCGCCCGGTGACCTGGCCTGCCAATGTGCCGATCAAAGGGCAGGAGGTCAGCACAGAAACCCCACTTGGTGGCCTGTTGCTCAGCCTCGCACTGATCTTGTTGACGGTTGACGTGATTGCCTCGCTGGCCTTGTCGGGCAGGCTGGGACTGGCGCGAACGGCGGCTGCCGTGCTGGCCGCTTTTCTGCTGGTGCCGGACGTACAGGCGCAGACGCCGGAGGATACCGAATTTGCCCTTGCCGCAACGCAAGAGCTTGTGCTGGCGCATGTGCTGACGGGTGAGGCGCAGGTAGACGATATTGCCGAGGCCGGATTGCGGGGCTTGGCGCAAACCCTGTTCTTTCGCACCTCTGTCGAACCGGCGGACCCAATCGGCGTTGATCTGGAACGAGACGAGCTGGCATTCTTTCCGCTTCTCTACTGGCCCATTACGCCGAACCAGCCGCAACCTTCGGCCGAGGCGTATATCAAACTGAACGCCTATTTGCGTTCGGGTGGGATGATCCTGTTTGACACGCGCGACGCGGATATTGCAGGTTTCGGCGCATCCAGTCCGAATGGCCGCAAGTTGCAGCAACTGGCCGGACCGCTGAATATCCCTGCATTAGAGCCGATTCCCCGCGATCACGTCCTGACCAGGACATTCTATTTGCTCCAGGATTTCCCGGGCCGCTATTCCGGCGCAGAAGTTTGGGTCGAAGCTGCGCCCGGGGATGCAGAACAGATCGAAGGGATGCCATTCCGAAACCTCAATGACAACGTGACACCGGTGGTTATCGGCGGCAATGACTGGGCCGGCGCCTGGGCCGTGGATCGCAACGGCCAGGCTCTTTTGCCTGTCGGTCGTGGGTATGCCGGGGAACGGCAACGCGAATTGGCCAATCGTTTTGGTGTCAATCTGGTGATGCACGTGCTGACCGGGAACTACAAATCCGATCAGGTCCACGTGCCCGCCCTTCTGGACAGGTTGGGACAATGACCGGAACCGTCATTTTCGACCCGCTGGTCCCGTGGCCGCTTTTGGCTGTTGTGGGGGGTATTGCTGCTGTCGGAGTAGCTCTGGCCTTGTGGCGCGGTTTGTCGGGCTGGGCCCTGCGGGGGTTGGCGGCCCTGGTTGTCATCGCGGCACTGTCCGGTCCGGTCTATCAAGTCGAGGACCGCGCGCCGCTGACGGATATCGTTTTGATGATCGAGGATGAAAGCGCCAGCCAGACACTTTCGGACCGGGCCGAACAAACTGCGCAGGCTGCCGAAGATCTGGCCGCCGAGATCGAGGCGCGGGACAATACGGAACTGCGCCGCATTCGGGTCGGCGACGGGGATGGGGATGAGGGCACGCAGGTCATGGCCGCCCTGAATGAGGCCCTGGCCGAAGAACCGCGTGCGCGCATCGCAGGCATTCTGGTGGTATCGGACGGGATCGTGCACGATGCCGATCAGGCCCCGGAGTTGCCGGCGCCGATGCATCTGTTGCAAACCGGGCGTGCGGACGACTGGGATCGCCGGCTTATCGTCCGAAATGCGCCTGCCTTTGCCATCATCGGTGAATCGGTCACTTTGACCCTGCGTGTCGAAGACAGCGGAGCAGCCCCCGCGGGTGCCGCGACAGCGTCGCTGGAGATTTCCGTGGATGGTGGTGAGCCTCAGCAGCTGAGTATTCCAATCGGCCGGGATGTCGAACTGCCTGTCACCCTGCCTCATGGCGGGCGTAACGTGATCCAGTTTTCCGTGCCCCTGGCCGAAGGCGAGTTAACCGACCGCAACAACACCGCGTTGATCCAGATGAACGGCGTTCGGGATCGCCTGCGCGTTCTGCTGGTCTCGGGTGAACCGCATCCGGGCGGGCGCACATGGCGCAACCTGCTGAAATCCGACAGCTCGGTCGATCTGGTGCATTTCACCATCCTGCGCCCGCCCGAGAAGCAAGACGGTGTGCCGGTGGACGAATTGTCTTTGATCGCCTTCCCGACCCGCGAGTTGTTTCTGGAAAAGATCAACGATTTCGATCTGATCATCTTTGACCGCTACAAGCGGCGCGGCATCCTGCCTGCAATCTATCTGGACAACGTCACCAGTTATATCAATGACGGCGGCGCGGTTCTGATTGCGGCCGGTCCCGATTTCGCCGGAGCTGACAGCATTTTCCGGTCGCCGCTGGCGCCGATCCTGCCAGCGCAACCGTCCGCGCGTGTCTTCGAGGAACGCTTTGTTCCGAAGGTCAGCGACTTGGGTCAGCGCCATCCGGTCACAACAAATCTTGGCGCTTCCGAAGATTGGGGAGCTTGGTTGCGCCAGATCGACGTGAACCATCGCTCGGGCGAGGTTCTGATGACGGGCATTGACGAACGCCCCCTGCTGGTTCTGGACCGAGTGGGCGAAGGGCGTGTCGCGATGCTGGCCTCGGACCACGCCTGGCTGTGGAGCCGTGGCTTTGAAGGCGGCGGCCCGCAACTGGAGCTTTTGCGCAGGCTGGCCCATTGGATGATGAAGGAACCCGAACTCGAGGAAGAGGCGCTGTGGGCTGAAGCCAACGGACAATCCATGCGCATCATTCGACAGACGCTTGGGGATGATGTGGGTCCGGTGACTGTGACGCGCCCGAACGGCGAAACGCTGGAAATCACCTTGCAGGAGGTCTCTCCGGGGCGGTTCGAAGCGCAATACTATGGGCCCGAGATTGGTCTTTACCGTTTGCAGGAAGGTGGCCACATGGCCGTGATCGGGCTTGGTCCCGCCGCGCCGAAGGAGTTCGAACGCACCATCGCAACGGGGGATGTTCTTGAACCGGTTCTGGCCGGCATGCGGGGCGGCGTGATCCGGGTGGAAGATGGATTGCCGTCGATCCGCAACGTGCGCGCCGGGCGCCCGGCGGCTGGTCGGGGCTGGATCGGTCTGACCCCGCGCGATGCCTACGAGACACGGGATGTCACCCAGGCGGGCCTGCTGCCACCTTGGCTGGTTTTGCTGTTGGCAGGTGGTTTCCTGTTGGGCGGTTGGCTGCGTGAGGGGCGGCGCTAATCGATCCTGATTGACGCCCTGTCGGATTGACCTTGCGCATCCACCACGACAAGTGAGGTGAAGCCGGTCCCCGGATTGGGGATTTCGAACTCTCGTCGCCGCTGCCCGGTCAGCACCGGCACGCCATCCGCCAGTA
Organism: Ruegeria sp. BHSA118; assembly: GCF_059613405.1. Classification (NCBI taxonomy): domain Bacteria; kingdom Pseudomonadati; phylum Pseudomonadota; class Alphaproteobacteria; order Rhodobacterales; family Roseobacteraceae; genus Ruegeria; species Ruegeria sp. BHSA118. The sequence continues at coordinate 13,299 of NZ_JBXWSM010000028.1, read as the reverse complement.
CGGAAAACGGCCCGACGCCGCCACGCAGTTTGACCGTCAGAGGTGCTCCTGACGTTTCTAACACGGCGTTATCGGGCGGGAACAGCAGGTCCGGCGCCGAGGGATCATCCTTGAAAGCTGTCGTGCGGGGGCGAAATCGCTGCAACGGCTGAGGCAATTGGGCCGCGCCCACAAGCAAGGTCGAAGGCGGCGGTGGGCGCAGGGGCGTGAGCTCGGGTTTAAACAGGTTGAAAGCCTCGGCCAACAGGGGCGCGGCAACGTCGCCCCCAAATGCACCGGGAACAGGCGTTCCATCGGCGCGGCCCAGCCAGACGCCTATGACATGCTGCCCGTCAAAGCCGATAGCCCAGGCATCGCGGTGGCCATAAGACGTGCCGGTCTTGTAGGCCAGCGACCCTGTTGCACCGCCTGCCGGTGGCGCAAGCCCGGCCAGAATGTCCGAAACCTGCCAGGCCGAGGTTTCCGACAGAACGCGCCGGGTGCGCTGGGCGTCTGCCAGAACGTCATGATGCAGGATCGGGCCTGTGCCACCAGCTGCCAGAGTGGCGTAAACCTGTACCAGATCGTGCAGGCTCAACCCCACGCCACCCAAAGAAATCGCCAATCCGGGTGTTGCGCCATTCAGACGTGGCTCTGACCCGGCCAACCGCAATGCCGTCATCAACCGAGCGGGGCCCAACTCATTCGTCAGGCGTACTACGGGGATGTTCAGCGACAACTGTAGGGCGTCCCGAACCCGGACATCGCCACGGAAAACGCCGTCGAAATTGCGCGGTGCGTATCGGCCAAACATCACGGGGCTATCGCTGATCAGGGTCTCGGGATGGGCCAGCCCCTGATCGAAAGCCAGCCCGTAGACCAGAGGTTTCAGGGTCGATCCGGGCGATCGTATGGCCCGGGTCATGTCCACGAACCCCTGACGGGCATCTTGGTACCCGGCAGATCCAACCGATGCCAGAACCTCGCCGCTGCGATGATCGGCCACGATCAGAGCCCCGGAAACGCGCGGTCCGACGCGGTTGGCGGCCTGGGCCACCAAGGTTTCCAGCCGGGCCTGCAATCCGGCATCCAGTGTCAGATCGAAGGCCTGGATTGCGGGTGCTTGCCGCCTCACGCGGTCAGTCAGATGGGGTGCAAGGCGCGGAAACGGATTCATCCGATCCGGAAGGGGTTCGGTCATGGCCGCACGCGCTTGGGCATCGGTCAGGACGGTGTGACGCACCAGCCTGTTCAGAACCCGGTCGCGGGCCTGCCGGGCAGCCTCTGGCTTGCGATCCGGGCGCCGGGCCTCGGGGGATTGCGGCAACGCAACCAACAGGGCGCTTTGCGCGGGCGTCAGCCGCGTGGCGTCCTTTCCAAACCACGCGCGGGCGCCGGCACGGAGCCCTTCCAGATTGCCACCATAGGGGGCATGGGTCAGATAAAGGTTCAGGATTTGCTGTTTGCTCAGACGCCGCTCCAACGCCAATGCGACTCTGATCTGGCGAAATTTCCCGCTCCAGCGCCCGGTTGGGCCATCTTCGATCAACCGCGCCACCTGCATGGTCAGGGTGGACCCACCCGACACGTTACGCCCGTTCCACAGGCTTTGCCCTGCGGCACGCAGCATCGCGATGGGGTCCACTCCGGCGTGGGTCCAGAACCGTTTATCCTCGTACCGGATCAGCATGGTGATGAAATCCGGGTCAACTGCGCCGGGCCGCAGCCTCCAGATGCCATCCTCGACTGGAAACGCACGCAGAAACTCGCCATTCCGGTCCCGTATCTCGACCGAAGTTTCAGCCAGAACGGAAGGCAGGGTTGTGGCATCGACCCAGCGGTCAACGCCATCCCGTGCCAGTGCCGTCAGGTAGAGTGCTCCGGCCAGCGCAAACAAGAGCTTCGTCCGCTTAGGCATGACGGCCACCCAAACAAGGGTATGGCGCAAGGCCGGTCACTGGATATCGACCCGTCCGGTAGATGTCCGCGCCCGGTTCTGTGGGCGGTACATGTCCTCGACCGAGGCCGCCGGATGATGGAACACACCAGGTGTTACGGCGCGCGCCACGTAGGCCAGCGTCACGGTTTCACGACCAGACAAATCAACGGCGGCCAGGAACCGGTCCGAGCGGAACTCGGTATGGGTGGCGTCGGACAGGTCCAGCCAGTCCAGCGATCGGACATCGCCCGAGCGCAGCAGGCTCGGGTTGTCGATCTCGATCCCGGCGGCCAGTGGATCGTTCACCATCAGCCGCGCACCGCCGCTTTCGAACGGTGTAACTTGCAGTACGGTGACGAACCGATCACCCACGGAAAAGCTGTCTGAATCGATCAGATCGCCATCCATCGAGTAATACCGCCGTTCGATTGCATAGCCGGTGCCGCCCGCCTCGGGCGGAACCTCCGGGATGCCTGTGACCGTCAAGGTGATATCCGTCGCCTGACCGTCGGCGGCCGTGATGTTTATCTCATCCGCCTGTCCGGATTGCAGAACTTTCACAAACGGACCGGAAACCGGCGCCCCGTTCACCATCAAGCCCGATCCCCTTGGGTCAGACACAAGCGCGTGCGCCGCCAGCAATGACCACGTGGCCTCCTGAGTGGACAGCGGCGTGCGAGCTGTGCTCAGCCGTTGGATCAAAGCATCGCGGTCGATCGCCTCGCTGCCCGCGTCTACGGCAAGGGTCAACAGACCGGCCGCATCCCGCAGGCGGGTGCCGTAGTCAGCGCGCCAGACGTTCTGTTGCTGGTTCTGTTGCCGATCCAGCATCCGCGCGGCGCGGTTGAACATCGCATCCGCTCGGGTCTGGTCGCCGTAAGAGGCCAGAGCAGCACCCAGTTGCGCCGCTGCCAGAGGGGTGTCGAAGGCATCCCCTTTGACATCCGCGTAATAGCGCAGATCGCCCATCGAGGCCGCGCCTTCCCGCGCAAGAACCATCAGGGCATAGGCGATGTCCTGACCGCCTTCGTCGAAATCAGGCGCGTAATTGACCCTGTTCCGAAGATTGTCCATCGCCTGAGCGAACGCCCGGTCCGGCACGGGATGCCCCTGAATGCGGGCACGGGACAGGAAATCGGTCACATAGGCGTCCAGCCAGAAATCCCCGCTGTCTGCGCGCCACAGGCCAAAGGCGCCGTTTGCGGCCTGACGGGTCAGGATACTGCGGATCGAATCGGCGATGCGTTGATCCACAATCGGGCCATCCCCCAGCCCCGTGGCTTGCGCAACGGATGATAGGTACAGCAACGGCAGCGCTTTGCTGGTGATCTGTTCGGTGCAGCCATAGGGGTAACGGTTCAGCTGATCCAGCAGTCCGGGCGTGTCGAATTTGGCAAACGCTCCGGCGGACAGGATGGCCTTGGCCGAACCCGGCTGGAACCCGTCAAACACATCCTGCGAAAACAGGAAGCTATCGCCTGCGCCCAAGGCAAAACGCCGCGTCTGTGCAATCACCGGATCATTGGCCCGTACCGGCATTCGCAGGGTTTGCGACAGGTCACGCCCATCAGGTGTGGTGATCGAAACGCTGATTTCAGGATCGCCGATGGCGCTGGCCGTGATCGGGATCTCGAAAACCGCCTTGCCACCGTCCTCCAGCACAAAGCTGGCCGGTGCCGCGCCCAGTTCCAAACCATTGGAGGCGGTCAGGCCAAGTGCCATTTCCCCGGGTGTGCCATCCGCATGGATGATTTCAAGACGCATCCGGCTTTGATCGCCCGGGGCAAGGAAGCGCGGAAGGCTGGCGGTGACGACCACAGGGTCGCGGACGATCATTTCAGCTTCGGCCTGACCGACGGCTTTGCGCGACCACGCGACGGCCATCAGCCGGACGGTTCCGTTGAAGGCGGGAAGGGGAATGTCGATCTCAACCTCACCATCCGCGCCGATCTCGACCGGGCCACTGAACACGGCCATCAGGTCTTGTGTCGGCGGCGGAGACTGGCGACGCATCCCGCTGTCATTGTCGCCGCCCGAGCGCACTGTGCCCATGGCTCCGTTCATGCCGTCGATCAGTCGCCCGTAGACATCCCGCAGATCAACACCCAGGCGGCGCTGCCCGAAATAGTATCCTTGTGGGTCCGGGCTGTTGAACCCGGTGAGGTTCAGGATGCCCACATCGACGGCGGCCAGCGTCAGCCAGACCGGTTCATTGTCCACGGTGTTTTTGACCCTGATGCGGGCTTTTTGCGTCTGACGGGGTGCGGTGGCCTCGGGCACATCGACAGTCACGGAAAGTCTACGGTCCCCTGGATCGATACTGGCATGGGCCACGCCCATCGCCCGCGCGGGGTTCCGCCCGGCTGCAACATCCATTGGGCGGATCACGGTTGCGGTGACATATGCCCCGGCGCCCCAATCCTGGGTCACCTCAATCGGGATCAAAGCTTCCCCTTCGGGCACCTCCACGATCTGGCGGTGGATCAGACGGTTCGAAAGGACTTCGATCTGAGCGACACCGGCCATGCGTGGCACGATGCGCAACTGCGCCGTATCCCCGATGCGATAGCTGTCGCGATCCAACGACATTTCAAGCCGGTCCGGCGTGGTCGATGCATCGGCGGCCTGATACCAGCCCGCATAGAAATCGATGGCGGTTTCGGTAAATGTTCCGTCAACTCGTTGCACCACCAGTTCATAGCGCCCCCATTCCACAGGCTGGGTCAACGTCAGAGGGTCAGAGGAGACGTCCACCTCGCCAGTGGCGACACGGCTGCGGCGCGTTGTCGGTTCCCAGTTCCAGTCACCGTGAAGCTGGTACCATTGATAGCGCGTTTCTATCTTGTTCAGCGTCCAGCGGAGACGCATCGGAATGAGCGTCAGCTCAGGCGAGAGGCCAACGATCTCGAACGCCGCCTCGGTGCTTTCCGGGATGACTTCGTCGAACAGGGGTTTGACACCAATAACAGGGTGCGGCGGCAGGACAGGCGCGGTCAGGCGACGCTCGACCGGGCGGCCCGAGCCATCGGCCAGCCGGGCGATGAGTTCGACCTCGATTGGCTTTCCTTCAGTCTCTAACACGGGGACTTTGACCGCCACGGTCGCGTGCCCCGTCGCGTCTGTGCGCATGTCTCCGAAATAGGTGCTCTTGATCGAGGTTTCTGCATCATAGCGGCCAAAGCGATACCCGTCATAGCCCGGGACCGTGTCCGCCGGGCGGGCGATGACCTGCCCGTCAATGCTCAGGTCTGACCCCGGCGCTCCAAACAGATAGCGCGCGTCGATCGAGAGCGGTGGACTGTCGCCGGGGCGCAAGGGTGCGTCGGGCAGGGTCAGTTCGAAATCGATACGTTCGGGCAGGAAATCCTCGACAAGAACGGTCTGACGCGCCAACGCATCGCCTTTTGGGTCGGATTTGATTTCAATCTTCCATGCGCCACGCGGTACGTCTGCGGCCACGGACAGGGCAAAGACATGGCCCCCGGCAACACCGCCATCCGAGACAGACCGGCGGTATTCCACCCCGTCCGGGCGATACAGGATCGCAGTCAGAGGCAGGCCCTCGATGGCCTGCGCCTTGCCATCGCGGGACAGGGCGGTGACATGGATCACTTCGCCGGCCCTGTAAGCACCTCGGTCGGTGGTCAGAAAGACATCGACCGGCCCCGCCGGCGCGCGCCCTTCAACGCCGCGATCCGACAGGTCAAAGGCAGGATCGGTCAGCGAGAGAAAGCTGAAATCGCTATCATCGATTGCTGCCGTCACCAGAGCAGGCGCACTGGCGCCTTTGCCGCGTGTCAGGCCCGGATCGAACCTTACATAGCCGGTTTCATCGGTCTGTGCCGATGCGATGACGGCGTTCGCCCCTGAGACCAGCGAAACTTTGACACCTTTGCGCGGTGCGGCGTCGCTTAGCCCGCGCACGGTCACGTGCAGCCCGTCAGTGCCCAGGGCGGTGCTGATCCCCAGATCAGAAAGAACAAACCATTGCGTTGCGCCAGGATCGTCATAGGGATCGGCCCCCGGAACGCGGGCGGTCAGTGCATAGATACCGGCAGGTTGATCCGAGATCGCTTCGGCCATGGGAAGACGTGCCGTCATGGTCTGGTTCAACTGGTTTGAAACCTCGGCAGTACCCATCCAGATGTCCTGGGCAATCTGGTCCGAGAACTCTTCCTCCTGCCATTCGCTGAGCGGGCGGCTGAAAAAATCCTGTTGCACGGCACGCAACAGGTTCCGGTCGCTGACCCGCCGCAGGGTCAGGTCAAGTTCGGTGACATTGACCGTTTCGACGGGCAAGGCCGCGTCGGCAGATTTCGGAAGGACATAGCTGCGCCCGGGAAACCGAACCGAAGGCGTCCGGTCGCGTACATAATGGGTCAGTTCGATGCTGCGGTTCAGTGCTTCGCCCGAGGCGGCAGGCAAGCCTTCGCGCAATGTCAGGCGATAGCGCTGGCCATGCGCAACTCCATCGACGCAAAGCTGCCTGCCTTCGGCCTGCACGACCAGCCCGTCAGCGTCACGTTGAACGAAGGGGTCATAGTCTACCCCGGCTTTGACCAGCGATTCCGAGAATTCGATACAGATCCTGGGGGCTGCCGCATCGCTTTCGACCGAGCTGTCGACCACGCGGAAACCGTATTTGCCGATGGCTTTGTCCAATGCGGTCAGCACGTCTTCGCGCGGTTGCACCTGCTCGGCCAGCCGAAGAACAGGAATCATGTCGCGCCCGCGCTCAACCTCTTCCAGGGCTTCCGCAAGGGTCATCAGGGCAGCGATCTGGGTGCCGGGAGCATCGGCGCGCAGATAGCCATTGATCGCCGCATTCAGTGCGCGGCCGCGCAGGTCGCGCCGCTCGTTCCAACCCGAAGGGTTCATGGCCAGCAACAGGCGCGCATATTCCACCCAAAGATCCGCGCGGTCGCTGAGCGATACGGCGACACCGGTCCACTGCATAGTTTGTGCGACACTGCCTGCGTCGCGCGCCGCATCCAGAACGGCCTGAAGGTCATACCCCCCTGCCGGGTGCAGGAATCCCAGATCGCGGGCTTGTTTTCTTGCGTGCCCCAGATCGTCAGAACTCAGGACGCTCAGTGCTTGTGCGCGCGTTTTTCCCAAGGTTAGGGTCTGTTCGCTGCTTGGCACCTTTTGCGCGGACAATGCGCCTTGATACGCCTCTTGTCGGTTCACGCCACTTTTGGGAAAGCAGGCATCGGACTGGGTGTTATAGGTGAACGCCGTACATTGTCCGTTGGCCGAGCAGGCCTGAATACAGGACTTCAGATCGGTGTCGAACAACGCATCCAGATCCGACCCGTAAAAGTCCGTATCCCGAGAGGTGACATAGCGGAACTCGGGCACCGCACTCTGCGCCAGAACGGCAGCGGGAAGGATCAGAAGGCAAATTACGTAAGTTATTGAAATAAAAACAAAGCGGTGCATCGTGCTCTCCTCTTTGGGCTCAACCTTGCATGGCGCGCGCCTGTAGCGCAACGGCTTAAACAGTTTTTCACTCTCTGTCGCGATGCTGAAATCCGAACGTTCCGGAATCGATCAATATGAGTCTTGCAAACAAACTGGCACAGGAACGGCGTGCGCGTCTGGCGGCCGAACGAATGCTTGCCTTGAAACAGGCCGAGCTTTCGGCTGCCAATCGCAAAATGGGCCAACACGCCATGGCGCTGACCAGGCGTATTGGTGAAACACAGGCCGAAGTTGAAACTGTTCGCGGCGAAAACGAAAAGGTCAAATCCGATCTCACCGTCGCTCATGCCAAGATCGAGATCGCCGAACGCCGCCTTTGGCATTCGATCCAGACCATTCAGGACGGGTTTGCTTTCTTTGACGGCGACAGCAGGCTCATCAGCGCAAACGCTGCATATCTCAGCGTATTTGAAGGGCTGGATGAGGTCGCGCCAGGGATTTCCTACCAGCGCATTCTGCAATTGCTGACCACCGAAGGAATTGTCGATATCGGTGACGAAACTGCCGAGGAATGGCAGGCCAGAATGCAGGCTCGCTGGAATCGGGTCAATCCACCCCCGATCGTCATGCAATTGTGGAACGGCCATTACATCCGCCTGATAGATCAACGTGGCAGCGGCGGTGACGTGGTCAGCCTGGCGCTCAACATCACCGCGTCGGTCCGGCACGAAACAGAACTGAAGGCTGCCCGCGAACGGGCGGAAGCGGCCAACAGGGCCAAATCAGCCTTTCTCGCCAATATGAGTCACGAAATACGCACGCCGATGAATGGTATCGTGGGTATGGCCGAACTGCTTGATGAATCTCCGCTGGACGAAGAACAGCGGCTCTATGTCAACACGATCCGCAATTCGGGTGAGGCATTGTTGGTTATCATCAACGACGTGCTTGATTACTCCAAGATCGAGGCGGACAAACTGGTTCTGCACCCTGAACCCTTTGATCTGGAGCGCTGCATTCTTGAAGTCGCGATGCTGTTGCAGCCAAGCGTGCGCGACAAGGGGCTCACGTTGCTTGTGGATTACGACCTGTTCCTGCCCACCCTTTTTGTGGGCGATCCCGGCCGAATACGGCAGGTTCTGACCAATCTGGTCGGCAACGCAGTCAAGTTCACCACGGAAGGGCATGTCCTGGTCCGTGTGACAGGCGTTCCGCATACCCAGGCTCAGACATGCGACATCCATGTTGCAATCGAAGATACCGGCATCGGTATCGATGCGGACAAGATCAACCACGTTTTTGGTGAGTTCAACCAGGTCGAAGATGAACGCAATCGCCAATTTGAAGGTACCGGATTGGGTCTTGCGATCACCAGGCGCCTGATCACCATGATGGGCGGTTCAGTCTGGGTCGAAAGCGAACCGGGTCGGGGATCCTGTTTCGGGTTCAGGGTGTCGCTGCCCACGGCAGAAGGCCCGCAGCCCGAACCTCCGAAACTGGCGGATTGCGTGAAACACGTCATGGTGGTCGAGGATCTGGCCGTAAACCGGGCCATTCTGGCGAAACAACTTGGCCGTTTAGGGGCCGAAGTGACGGTTTGCGCGTCAGGGGCCGAGGCGCTGGCTGAAATGCATGACGCAATTGAACTTGTCCTGTGCGATCATGTTCTGCCGGATATGGATGGCTTGGATCTTGCCGTTACCCTCAAAGACCGTGGATGGGGCGACGCCTCGGTCATCGTGATGTCTGCAAATCCATCTTTGATCCACACGCACCCAGCCCGCGAACTGATCGACGGTGTGTTGCAGAAGCCGATCCCCAGGGCCGAGTTGTATTCCAGACTCGTGGCTCTCAAGGACACCCCGCCGCCAGAACGTCGTTCAACGCAGCGAAAATCCGCCTCTGACAACAAAGAAACCAATGTCCCGGAAACAAGGCGCATGAAGGTACTTGCGGCCGAGGACAATCTTACCAACCAGCTGATCCTGAAAAAGATGGTCAAAGACCTGCATATAGACCTGCGATTTGCGTCCAATGGAATAGAAGCCGTCAAGATCTTTCAGGAATTTGACCCGGACTTGATCTTCATGGACATATCGATGCCAAAAATGGACGGCAAACAGGCCACCGCTGAAATCCGCAGGCTTGAGGTCGAAACAGGGCGTCATGTCCCGATCGTCGCCTTGACGGCTCATGCAATGGCCGGTGACGATCAGGGCATCCTGTCCGCGGGGTTGGATCACTACATGACGAAACCGCTGCGCAAAAATCATATTCATCAAATGATCCTGCAACACCAACCGGATGGCGTAAGCGAAGTCATTGACAATCACCTCGCCCAGGAACAAGCACCCATGTGTGACCGCAATCAGGATCCCACTTCATCTGGCTGAAAATATCCCGGGGAGCGCGAGGGGCTGGCCCCTCGCCCGGACCCACGGCCCAGAACCGTGGAAGGAAATATCGATCAGGCTGTCAGGATCTCAGGCCGAATAAGGTCGAACAAAGACAGGTTTATCCTTTTCCGACAGGTCAGCACGATACGCGTAACCGCCCGTATCGAAATCCAGCAGGGCATCGGGGTCGGTCAGCCGGTGCTGAATGACATATCGCGCCATTGCACCACGCGCTTTTTTGGCAAAGAAACTCACGATCTTCGGAGTGCCGTTCCTGTCTTCCATGAACACCGGCGAGATGACGCGCAATTTCAGAGCGTTCGGATCCACGGCGCCGAAATACTCCTGACTGGCGCAGTTGATCAGAACGTCGCTGCCGATCACGTTGCCTTGTGCGTTCAGAGCTTTGCTCAGCTGGTCGCGCCAATACTCATACAGGGTCTTGCCGCGCCGTGTTTTCAGCTTGCTGCCCATCTCCAGCCTGTAGGGCTGTATCGCATCGAGTGGCCGCAAGACACCATAGAGACCTGAGAGGATGCGCAGATGATCCTGTGCCCATGCCAGTTCGTCAGAATCGAGCGAAGCTGCCTCCAGACCCTGATAGGTGTCCCCCGCAAAGGCCAGCGCGGCCGGGCGCGTTGCATCATCGTCTGGCATACCGGAAAAAGCACGATAGCGATCGCGGTTCAGGCGCGCCAGATCATCGCTCAGACCCATCAGCTTTTTCAGATCGCCAAGGGTCAGGTTGCGCGCGGTTTTGGACAGTCTGATCGCATCATCCTGAAAATCGGGCTGTGTGACTTCAACGTCCCGCTCTGTCCAGTCCAGCCGTTTGGCCGGGGAAATCACTACCAGCATATCTGCCCTCTTTCCTTGCCTGTCCCGGCGTATCTAGCCCGCCTCACGCAGCACGTCCAGAAAGGCGGTGCCAAACCTTTCGTGACGTCGGTCGCCCAGCACCTGTTCAAGCCCGCGCAGGTCATCCGGGCGCATCTGTGCCACCTTTGCCAGTTGCGAGGCCGAGCAGGTCAGGGGCTTGTCTATACCGTCGGGACCGCGGGACAATTGGGACTGCACTTCCAGCAAGCGGTCATAGATGTCGCCCTGATCGCGACCGGCCAGCTTGCGGCGCGCCGGGTGCAACACCTGGGCTTCGCCCGCGATCACTTCAAGGAAGGTGTCGCCATACCGTTCCAGCTTCTTGGCGCCGACGCCGCCGATCCGGGCCATATTGTCCAGCGTCATGGGGCGTTTTTCTGCCATTTCAATCAGGGTGCGATCCGGGAAAATGACATAGGCCGGGACCCGGGCGGATTCTGCCAATGCGCGTCTTTTGGCTTTGAGAGCCGACAGCAAGGGCGCATCTTCATCCGACACCATGGCTTTCACGGCGGGGCGACGGGTTGCCTTGCGCAGGGCGTCCTTGCGCAGGTTGATCTTTGCCTCGCCCTTGAGAATAGGTTTGGCGGCCTCGGTCATGCGCAAGGCCCCGTGGCGTTCGGGGTCGGGGCGCACCAGATCGTGCCCCATCATCTGGCGGAATATCGCCTGCCATTGCGCGCGCGACCAGTCCTTGCCGATGCCCCAGGTGGACAAACCATCATGACCGCGCGCGCGGATCTTGTCGGTCTCATTCCCCAGAAGGATGTCGATCAAATGACCGCTGCCAAACCATTCCTCGGTGCGAAGAATCGCGGACAAGGCCATTCGGACGGGTGTTGTGCCATCAAATACCTCGGGCGGTGTATCGCACAGGTCGCATTTGCCGCAGGGTGCAGCCTGTTCCCCGAAATAGACCAGCAGGGTCTGGCGGCGGCATTCCAGTGCCTCAGCCAACCCCAGCAGCGCGTTCAGCCGCGCATGATCCGCCATGCGGCGCTCGGGTGGTGCCAGCCCCTCGTCAATCTGCGAGCGGCGCAGGCGGATATCGTCCGGGCCGAACAGGGTCAGAGTTTCGGCTGGCCCGCCGTCGCGGCCGGCGCGGCCGATTTCCTGATAATAGGCTTCGATGGATTTCGGCAGGTCCGCATGCGCGACCCAGCGGATGTCGGGCTTGTCGATGCCCATGCCAAAGGCCACGGTGGCCACCACGATCAGCCCGTCCTCGCGCGCGAAACGGGTTTCGACGATGCGGCGGTCTTCGGCTTCCATCCCGCCGTGATAGTGGCAGGCGCTGTGGCCCTGTTCGCGAAGCGCCTGCGCCAGCACTTCGGTCTTGTTGCGGGTGCCGCAATAGATGATGCCCGACTGGCCTCGGCGGGCGTCGGCGAAATCCAGAATCTGCCTGCGCGGGCTGTCCTTGGCGGCAAAGGCAAGATGGATGTTCGGCCGGTCGAACCCGCGCAGAAACTTGCGCGGGGGTGTGCCGTCGAACAGTTTCTCGACGATTTCGTCCTGGGTTTCCGCATCTGCCGTGGCGGTGAAGGCGGCCAGGGGCACATTCAGGGCGCGCCGCAGCTCTCCAATCCGCAGATAGTCGGGGCGGAAATCATGGCCCCACTGGCTGACGCAATGGGCCTCGTCCACTGCGATCAGGCTGACATTGATCCGCCGCAGCATGCCCAGCGCCGAGCCCGCCGCCAGCCGTTCGGGCGCCATATACAGCAGTTTCAGCCGCCCGGCTTCGAGCGCCTCCCACACGGCGTCGGTTTCCTCGGTGGTGTTGCCCGAGGTCAGCGCACCAGCCTCGACCCCGGCTTCTTGCAGCCCCCGCACCTGATCGCGCATCAGGGCGATCAGCGGCGAGATCACCACGGTGACCCCGTCGCGCAGCAATGCAGGCAGTTGATAGCACAGGGATTTGCCGCCGCCCGTGGGCATGATGGCCAGCACGTTCTGGTCGGCGGTTACGGCATCGACGATCTCTTCCTGCCCGGGGCGGAATTCATCGAATCCAAAGACATCTCGCAGCAGAGGCGCGGCGTCGAACATGTGCGGGGGTGCCCTGTTTCAAGATTTGACTGCTCTTGAAAGGACAATCACACAGTCGGAATCGGGGAACAAGAGGTCAGTAGAAATAGACCGCGTTGTTGATCAGGATGATCCGCAGCGCATAGACCCCGATCAGCACCACCAGCGGCGTCAGGTCCAGACCGCCCATATTGGGCAGGATACGCCGGATCGGGCCATAAATAGGCTCTAACAGGCGGTTCAGCCCGTACCAGATTTGCGCGACCAGCTGTTGGTGCAGGTTGAGCACCTGAAAGTTGATCAGCCAGCTCATGATCACATGGGCCAGGATGATGAACCAGACAATGTCCAGGATCAGCAGCAGGATTTGGATCAGCGACAGCATGGGTTCTCCGTATTCTTGTTGGCCGAGACCTAAGCACCATAGCGACAAAGAGCAAGTGTCTGGCACTCAACGCTTGCGATTTGAATTAAAGCCCAGTCATATAATCGCAACGATAAACAGGGGCAGAGATGGCAGAAATATCCAAGCGCAGGCGCATCTGGGGCTGGTGGTTCTTTGACTGGGCCAGCCAGCCCTATCACACCCTTCTGGTCACCTTTGTCTTTGGCCCCTACTTCGCTGGCGTCGCCGCCGGGTATTTCACCACT